>NZ_CP092522.1 GCF_022430525.1 Cetobacterium somerae
CATTTCGTCTTGATACTTTATTACATTTCCTAAATAACTATATAGTTTTTCTTCCATTTTTTAAAACCTCCACATATATTTGATTTTTATTTAAATACTCTATTGAATCTATAATATTTTTTTCATCTCCTCCTAGTTTTATAACTAAGTTTCCAATTGGAGTCTCTTTTATAATCTCTATATTTCCAAATAAAATACTAGCATCAACATTGTACTCTCTAGAAACTCTTGAAATATAAGCTTCCTCTGTATCATTTCCAACATAAGATAGTTTTATTATTTTTTCATTTTGTTTAACTAATATATTTTCTAAGTAGTTATTTATTTTTTCTGTATTAAAAATAGATGACAAAAATCTCTTTGTTATTGGCTCTTTGGGTCTTGAAAAAATATTGATTACATCTCCTGCTTCTTTGATAATACCCTCTTTCATAACAATAACACTATCACAAATTTCTTTTATAACTTCCATTTGATGAGTGATAAGAACTATTGTTACCCCTAGTTCTCTATTGATTTTTTTTAGTAATTTTAGAATAGAAACTGTTGTTTCAGGATCTAGTGCTGATGTAGCTTCATCACATAAAATCAAATTTGGTCTATTTGCTAAAGCTCTCGCTATTCCTACTCTTTGTTTTTGTCCTCCACTAAGCTGAGATGGATAACTGTATTTTTTATCTTTTAATCCAACTAAATCTAAAAGTTCATCAACTCTTTCTTCTATCTCTTTTTTAGAAAGACCACTACCTTTAAGAGGGTATGCTATATTTTTAAAAACATTTCTACTTCTCATAAGATTAAAATGCTGAAATATCATTCCTATTTTTTTTCTAGTTTCTCTTAAATCTTTAGATTCTAATTTGTTTAAAATAACTCCATCTATTATAATTTCTCCCGAACTTGGTGTTTCTAAAAGATTTATGCATCTAAGTAGAGTACTTTTTCCAGCTCCCGAATACCCTATTATTCCAGTTATCTCTCCTTTCTTAAAATCAAAAGATAACTCTTTTAAAGCTTCAATACTTTGACCTTTATTTTCATAAGTTTTAATAATTTTCTTTAGTTGTATCATCTGTTCCTCCTTGTAATATATTATGAGTTTTGAAAATTTAATAAAAAAAAGCTTGAGATTTAAAATCCCAAGCTTTATGTTAACAACTTTATTCCTTGGGAGCTTCTCATTTAGTAAAGCAAAAATGAGTTCGTCCCAAAATTAAAAATTAATTTTTGGTTCCAACTCCCATAGGCATCATCATATTCATCATTGTAGTTTTTGATATTAAATTGTATGTTGTCATCTCAACCACTCCTATAAATTATTTTTAAGTATACTAACATATGAAAATTTTTATGTCAAATTAATTTTTTATTTTTTTATTTAACCTCTATATTTTTTATTATTTTTGCTGGATTTCCACCTATTACAACATTATCAGGAAAACTTTTCGTAACAACAGATCCTGCAGCTACTACGACATTATTTCCTAAGGTTACTCCTGGAGCTATAACAGATCTTCCTCCTATCCAAACATTATCACCAATTTTTACTGGCTTTCCAAACTCTTTTCCTGAATTTCTTTCCATTGGATCTATTGGATGTGTTGCAGAATAAATATGAACTCCTGGAGCTAACATAGCGTTAACACCAATTATAATTGGACAAATATCTAAGAGTAAGCAATCATAGTTTGAATAAAAATTTTCTCCAATTTCAATATTATATCCATATTCAACTCTAAAATTTGATTCAATATGTAAATCCTTTCCTGTTTTTCCTAAAAAACTTTGAATCATTTTTTTTCTTAAATCATAATTTGTATCATCTGTTAAATTATATTCTCTACAAAATCTCTTAGCAGCCTCTTTATCTTTCACTAACTGTTCGTCATTAGGATTATACATTTCCCCAGCTATCATCTTTTCTCTTTCAGTTCTCATACCTCTCCCCTTTTACTATATTCTATGATGCTTTAAAATACTTCACTTCATCGACTATTGTATCATATTTTTTTATTTTTAAATCATTTATTACTTTCTCATAATATTTTCTTACATCATCCCATTTATAATATGGTTTCATATTGCTTTCTATAGGAAAATTAATCTCCTTTTCATTGTAAAGCATTTTTACTAAAATATCATTTTTTTCATTTTTATAAAAAATCCACTGAATATTAGCTCCCATTGGAGAAACTTCATAATCTTTCCAAATATTTTCAACGTTATTTAAATCATTAGTTTGCTTTGATGCAAAATCAATTTTTAATAAACTTGCAAAAGGAACCACTGTTTCTGCGTGAGCAAATCTTAAATTTGCTGCTATATTTTCATTCTTAATAGCATTTTCTGATGTTGACAAAAAATCTTCTAAAAGAGCAAAAGAAATATCCATTGGTAAATTTTGTCCCACACTACTTGGTCCTTTTTCTAAATACATTGATAAATTTTTATTAGCCCAAAAATATTTTAATTCTTCCTGTGTAAAGTATTTACTTAACCCTACATTTTCTCCTATATCATATTGATTTGTATATAACCCATATAAGTCTGTTGTAAATTTCAAACTATTTTTAGCACTTAACATATCTTTACTCTTAAAAATTCTATTAGTTATTTCAAGATATACTTTACTTCTATTTTGAAAACTATTTAACATAGTTTTCCAATCTCCATTTTCTTTAAATTCTATATATTCAAGGTTTAAATCAAAAAATCTTAAAATTGGATCTACTTTTTCATTTATTTTTGTTTTTACATTATCTTCTGAAATATTCTCTTTAAATGTTTTCAAAAATTCATTCATACTTTCTTGAGTTCTTTTTACATAAGTTGCTTCAGCTAAAATTTCTCTGTTTTTTTTAAATACTTGAGGATAATTTTTATACATCCTCTTTCCTATTCCAAACTCCATATTCTTCCCTATTTGAGATAAAAGGCCATATTTTTTCTCTTCAGAATTTTTCAATTGTAAAACATCTTTTAATAACTCCTCACCTAAAGGTGTCAGCTCTTTTCTCTCACTAGCTTCTGTTAATTCATTAAGAATTTTATCTATAGATTTAGAACTACTCAAATATCTTGCTCCATGTCTTCCTAAATGATTTATATAGAATGGTATAAACCCCTCTGGTACTTTTGTATAATTTTCATCTACTTTTACATAAAGAGTCTGACTTCCCAAAAAATTATTATCTTGTGCAAAATTAGATAAATACATCAATATAAATAAAAAAAGACATTTTATTATTTTCATAATTTCTCCTCCCATATTAATAAATTCATTTATCAACTATTCAATTTCTTTACGCTTTTTCTTTCTAAAAATTTAAACTCTATTTTTTGAATTTTTGGAATCTTTTCTTTATTTAAAAGCTTTACAATACTTTCTGCTGCTAATTCCCCAGTTAAAGAGTTATAAAACTTTATTGTTGTAAGAGACGGAGAAATTAAATCTGAAATTTTATATCCACCAAATCCCACAATTGATACCTCTTCAGGTATCTTTATTTCTAACTTATTTAAAGCTTTTATTGCACCAAAGGCCATGTTATCAGTTGCACAAATTATACAAGTAGGTTTTCTTTTTTTCATATAGTTATAAATGAGTTTTTCTGTAGAGTCCATTGAAAAATCACTAATCTCTACATCAACCTTTATATTATTTATTAACATTTTATCTATTACAGCCTTTTTTCTTACTATTCCAACTAATATATCATTTTCATCAACACTTACATAAAGAATATCTTTATGATTAGAATTTAGTATATACTCTCCCATAACTTGTCCAGCTTTTTCTTCATCGTTAACTATACAATAAGTTTCTTCACAAATTTGACCTATAAAAAGCACTGGAATTTTACTTTTCTTTACAAAATCTTTATGTTTTTTTGTAACTTCTGTAGCTATCAATATTATTCCTTCTACATTTAATCTAGATAGATTCTCTAAATTAGATATCTCTAAAGAAACATTATGATTTGTATTAATTATTAGAGGAATATACCCCAGTTCTCTTAGTCTATTATCTAAATTCATCAAAATAGTAGATGTAATTGTAGAATCTAAACATGGTACAATTACTCCTATAAATCTGTTATTTTTTGCTTTTATTCCCCTTGCAAAAACATTTGGTTCATAATTATTTTCATTAATAACTTTTTCTATTTTTTCCCTAACACTTTCACTTACATAGCCATCATTAAAAAATCTAGATATAGTGCTTTTTCCAACTCCTGAAAGTTCAGCTATCTCTTTTATTGTTAATTTTTTTTTCATTTTATACCGCCTATTTTTTTCATTAAGTAATTATAATATTTATTTTTTAAAAAAACAAAATTAATTTTTTAATGCTTTAAAATAGAAAAAATAGTTTGGTTTTCAAAAGTAAAATATTATTTTAAAAATAATATATTGACTTTTTTTTAAAAATATATTAAATTTAATAATATGTGGGAACGGTCCCATATATTCAAAACTATTTTTATTTTTGGAGGAGAAATGGACTATCAAAAAATTGCTGATTTTATTATTGAGAATATTGGAAATGAAAAAAACATCTCTACTATAGGGCATTGTGCAACAAGATTAAGAGTTGTTGTTAAAGATCAAAATATTGTTAATTTAGAAAATTTAAAAAAGAATCCTGATATAAAGGGAGCTTTTTTTTCAAACGGACAGCTTCAAATTATCTTAGGACAAGGCGCAGTAAATAAAGTTTGTAGTATTATTTTAGGAGAAGCTCATATTGAAGAATCGTCTTTAGAAGATATAAAAAAAGATCAAGTAAAAAATTTAAATATTTTCCAAAGATTTGCTAGAACTTTATCTAATATTTTTGTACCTATTATTCCTGCTATCGTTGCTAGTGGATTATTAATGGGTGTTTTAGGTATGGGTAAAACATTTGGGTGGTTTACTAGTGACTCATCTTTATTTGAACTTTTAGATATGTTTTCTAATACTGCCTTTGTTTTTCTGCCTATTATCCTTGCTTTTTCTGCTGCCAAAGAATTTGGAGCTAATCCATATCTTGCAGCTGCTCTTGGTGGGATTCTAATTCATCCAGCTCTACAAAATGCATGGACAGTTGGAAATGGAATTTCAGGCTATTTTACTCTATTTGGCATGAATTTTGCTAAAATTGGCTATCAAGGAACTGTTTTACCTATTTTAATTGCTGTTTGGGTTATGAGTATAATTGAAAAAAATTTAAGAAAAGTAATTCCTAACATGTTCGATATTATTCTAACACCATTCTTAACGATTTTAATAACAGGATTTGTAAGTATCACTTTAATTGGACCTTTAGGTAGGGTTGTTGGTGATGGAATATCTTTTGGTTTAGAATACATTTATACAACTTTAGGAGTCTTTGCTGGTATTCTTTTAGGTGGAAGTTACTCATCTATTGTTATAACTGGAATGCATCATAGTTTTCATGCTATTGAAGCTAATCTTTTAGCTAATCCGAATATTGGTAAAAACTTTTTACTTCCTATTTGGTCTATGGCCAATGTTGCCCAAGGTGGAGCAGCTATGGCTGTATTTTTAAAAAGTAAAAATACAACACTTAAATCAATAGCATTACCTGCAGGACTTTCTTGCTTACTTGGAATTACAGAAGCCGCTTTATTTGGAGTTAATTTAAGACTTGGTAAACCATTTATTGGAGCTGTTATTGGTGGCGCCCTTGGCGGAGCATATATTACACTAACTAAGGTTACTATGAACGCTGTTGGTGTTACAGGAATTCCAGGTATATCAATTGTTCAACCTGAATCTATGTTAAACTACATCATTGCACTTTTAATAAGCTTTATTGGAGCAGGAATTGCTACAATTATTCTTGGATTTAAAGATGAGGTGTAAAATATGTGGAAAAATAAATTTCATATTTCTCCACCATTTGGGTTATTAAATGATCCTAATGGTCTTATCTTTTGGAATAACGAATATCATATTTTTTATCAATGGAATCCCAATGCTTGTGAACACGCTTCTAAACATTGGGCTCATTTAAAAAGTAAAAATCTAGTTGATTGGGAATCCTTACCTATAGCTTTATCCCCAAATGATTGGTTTGACAAAAATGGTTGTTATTCTGGAAGTGCCATTGAAAAAGATAATAAACTTTATCTGTTTTATACTGGAAATGTTAAAAATAATAACGTTAGAGAGAGTTACCAGTGTTTAGCAATCTCAACAAATGGTATTGACTTTGAAAAGAAAGGTCCTGTTATTCATGATAAAGATATTCCTAAAGAATATACTAAGCACTTTAGAGATCCTAAAGTTTTTATAAAAGATGGAGTTTATAAAATGGTTCTTGGGGCTCAAAGAGTTGATCTAACTGGGACTATAGTTGTTTTTTCGTCTCATAATTTAATTGATTGGAGTTTTGAGCAAGAAATTATCAATGGAAATTTCGGATTCATGTGTGAGTGCCCAGATTTTATTGAAGATAAGAAGAATAAGGCTCTAATTTTATCACCTCAAGGAATTAAAGCTGATGGAGATTTATTTAATAATAGATATCAATCTGGTTATATAATTAGAGATTTGTATGATATCGAAAAAAATGATTTCATTGAACTTGATAGGGGATTTGAATTTTATGCGCCTCAAACATTTAAAGATGAAAATAATAAAAATATTTTAATTGGTTGGATAGGCATGCCTGAAGAATTAGAGCATCCGTCTATCGAAAAAGAAAATTGGGTACATTCTTTAACTATTCCAAGAGTATTAGAAATTAAAAAAAATAAGATTTTCCAAAAACCACATAATAATTTGAAAAAATTAAGAAAAGAAAAAATTATAATAGAAAGTATATACTTAGAGAATACTATCGACCTTTCAAGGTATAATATTTCAGGAGATACTTATGAACTTATCATACATTTAAATGATTTTTCTGAAGATATAGAAATTGACTTAAGAAAAAATGGAAACGAAAGAACTACTTTTTCTTTTGATTCTATTAAAAAAAGGGCATCTTTAAATAGAAATTTTTCTGGTTACGGTTATAAAGGGATTAGAAAATGTTATCTTAAAGATTTAAAAAAAATACATATTTTTGTAGATAAATGTTCTGTTGAAATATTTTTAAATGACGGAGAAGAAGTCTTTACTGGAAATATCTATCCAAATAAAGATAGTTTAGGTATTGAAATTAGAAGTAAAATGTTGTTTACTATACCTAAGATAGAATTTTATAAATTTTAATTGGAGGATTTTATGAAACTAGGAGCTATTGAAGCTGGAGGAACAAAATTTGTATGTGGAATTGCTGATGAAAACGGTAATATTTTAGAAAGAGTTAGTTTTCCTACTGAAACACCTGAAATCACTTTACAAAAAGTTTATGATTTTTTTAAAAATAAGGGAGTTGAAGCTATTGGAGTTGGCTCGTTTGGTCCAATTGATCCAAATCCAAATTCTGAAACTTATGGATATATAACTAAAACTCCAAAAAAATATTGGAGTGACTTCAATTTAATTGGTGAGTTACAAATAAATTTAAATATTCCTATGGCTTTTGATACAGATGTTAATGGTGCTGCGTTAGGTGAAGCCACTTGGGGAGCTGCAAAAGGATTAAAAAATTGTCTTTATCTTACAATTGGAACTGGAATTGGTGGTGGAGCACTAGTTTCAGGAAAATTAGTACATGGAATGCTTCATCCTGAGATGGGACATATTTTTATTAGAAGACATGAAAGTGATTCATATATTGGAAAATGTCCATTTCATAAAGATTGTTTTGAAGGATTAGCATCTGGACCAGCTATTGAAGAAAGATGGGGAATAAAAGCTTACGAACTTCCTATTGATCATGAGGCTTGGAAACTTGAAGCCTACTATATTGCCCAAGCTCTTGTAAATTATATTTTAACTATTTCACCAGAAAAAATAATTCTTGGTGGTGGAGTTATGAAGCAAGCTCAACTGTTTCCTTTAATTAGAGAAAATGTAAAAGAGATGTTAAACAACTATGTTCAAACTAAAGAGATTTTAGAAGATATTGATAATTATATTGTTTATCCAGGTCTTGGTGATAATGCTGGATTATTAGGTTGTATAGCGCTTGCGTTAAATATATAATAAATTCATAAAAAAATCTCAATCTAGAAAGATTGAGATTTTTTTATTTATATAGAATTTTCAATTTCTAACATATGTTTTTCATGAATTTTAAAGAATGGGTAATATACTATAATACTTAATACAGCTATAAATATTGTAAATATTAAATTTCTTATATCCATAGAAGATAGATACCCTTGAATAAAAAATGGTGCAAATGAGGGATCCACTATATAACCCATAGATATTAAATCTATTTTTTGAGCAACATAAGTTAATGACAAACTCACTATCGGCATAAATAAAAATGGAATAGCTAATATTGGATTTAATATGATTGGTGTTCCAAAAATTACAGGTTCATTTATTCCACAAATTCCTGGAATAAATGATAATTTTCCTATTGATTTAAGTTGCTGAGATCTACTTCTCATCATAAGAATAACTAATCCTATTGTATTTCCTGCCCCACCTAATATTGCTACTCTAAACATTTGTAAATTCATAAGCATCTGTGGTTCTTGTCCAGACTTTATTAACTCTGCGTTTACTCCTGTATTTGCAATTCCTAAAGAAAATACAAGCGGAAAGATTATCGATGTTCCATTTATTCCAAATAGCCATAATAGATTTCCAAAAACAACAATTGCAACATAACCCCATATATTATTTCCAATTGTTAATGCTGGTGTTAATATCATCATTATTAAACTTGGAATATCTTTTCCTGTATATACAAAGATTGCAATACTTAAACCATAAATTATAATTATATTCACTAGTAATGGAATTAATGCATTCATAAAAGATAAAACTGCTGGTGGAATATGTTCACCTTTAAACTTCCAATCTAATTTTTCAATAAGCATTGTTATTTCAACTGTTAAAAGACTTAAGATAATTGCAATAAATAACCCATCAGCACCTAAATAAGTCATTACAATAGAGTTATTTTCAATTGGTGCAGCTACTAGTAAAAATATAATCATTGAGATTAAACCCGATGTTGACTTATTAAGATTATAGTTTCCTGATAATGCATAAGCTATAGTAAATGATGTCATTAAACCTACTATTCCCATTGTAAAATTAAAAGGCTTAGTTAATATTGCATAATTTTCTATAGCAAATTTTTTCCAATTTAACATAAATTTCAAAAATATACTTTGTGTTTCAGGATTTACTAAATCAACATTTATAGGTGGATTAGCTAGTATTAAAAATAATGAACCTACAACAATTAAAGAAAGAGTCATCATCATTCCTGTTGAAATTGCTGCTAAATGTTTTTGATTACCAATTTTATCCCCTATAGGCAAAAGTACTTTTTCTAATTTACTTAAAAATTTATTCTCCATTCTTCCCCCAAACTCCTATTCTTGCCACGGATTATATTTAAATGCTGATATTACTACTTTTTTTGGATCATACTTCTTTAAAATTTCATTGTATTGTTCTTTATAGTCATTATCTACTTCTTTTTGAGGAATAACCATACTAGCTTCATTTAAAAAATGAAATGAATCTCTTCCCATTTCTGCTCCTCTAGTTGTATGTTTATCTAAAGCATAATCAGGTATCTCTGGAACATGTCCCATCGCAAACCCTTTAATAACAATATTTTTTAATAAATCACTTGATCTATCTTTTTCACAATTACAAAGATATCTAATTGCATGAATAAAAAATATTGGTCTATCTCCATCAGCATAAGCATATTCTTTCCTCATTTCTTTTAAATTATTTATTAGAATAGCTGCCATTGGATCTCCCATTCCAATATCTTCAACAGAAATTGCAACTAATCTTCTCCATAGTTTTTCCTCCATTTGTGGAGATGTTATATACATTTCATAAGCAAATTCGCATGCTGCCTCAACTTTTCCTCTTCTAATAGATTTTTGAAGAGCTGAAATAACCTCATCTCCTACTAATCCATTTCTTGTTGTTACTCTTGCCCAAGGGTCTTGTAAAAATTTCTTTTCCATTTTTTCTCCTTTATGATATATAATATTGTTGGTGATATTAATGATTGATATAAATTATATTTGTAAAAAACACAAATTAACAATTCTAGAAAAAACTATTTTAGAGTTTATAGTCCAAAATATTCAAAATAAAAAGAAAATTTCTATTAGAAATGTAGCTTTAGAAAATTTTACTTCTACATCTGTCATCTATAAATGTATGAGTAAAATTGGCTATAGCAGTTACTCTAATTTTATTTATTTTTTAAAAATAAATAATAATTCTTTAATTTCTAAGGATTATTATTTCGAAGAAAATGAATCATTCAAAAAAGCAATTAATTTATTGAAAAAAAACAAAGATAAACTTTTTATGTTTACATCTACAGGAATAGCAAATAATATTTCTTCATATATGAATGAGCGTCTAGCTCTTCTTGGAATAAGGAGTATTTCTAACAGTCATATTCAATTATTAGAAAATTACTTTTCTAAAGATATTATCTTGATAACACTTTCTCAATCTGGCGAAACTGAATCTGTTATTGATATTCTCAAAATAGCTACTAAAAATAAAATTAGGAGTTTGAGCTTTATTGGAAAAAAAGATACTACAATTGAAAATCTTTCTGATATAAGTCTTATCTCAACTAATGATATTTTTTTTGCAGATGTCATTACTATTTTTGAAGAAATCTTGAAAAGAATATAATCTTTTTTATAATAAAAGTCAATAATTGAAAGCTATTAAAAAAAATGTTTCGAAAAATAAAAAAATGTTTTCCTTCAATCTTTGAATAAAATATGATAGAATTCTTTTAGAAAAATTATAAAACTTATATATATTTGGGATATGGCCAAAAGTTTCTACACCAAACCGTAAATTTGGTACTATAAGTAAAAGTTAACTTAAAACAGTAAGCTTTTGCTTGCTGTTTATTTTTTTAGGGAGGGTTTTGTGAAAAACTATTTGAAAAATATGCTTTTAATAGGTACATTATTTTTGGTTGGATGTAGCTCTTTAATTCAAAAAAAAGAAAATGCTAGTATTATCATTAAAAATGGTACTATTTTAACTATGGATAAAAATAATAAAGTTATAAATAATGGAGTTGTTATTATAAAAGATAATAAAATTATTTCTGTAGGAAATGAAGAACTTTTAAAAATTTACTCCGCAAAAAAAATAATAGATGCTAAAAATGGCATAATTATGCCTGGTATGATTAATACACACAATCATCTTCCTATGATTGCTTTCAGAGGTCTTGGAGAAGAGGGAATAAAAAATAGATTATTCGCTTACTTTTTTCCATTAGAAGGAGAAAAATTAAATAGAGACTTAATTTACAAAGCTACTGTTCATGGAAGTATTGATATGGCTCTTTCTGGAGTTACAACATATGCTGATATGTATTACCATATGGATGAAATGGCTAAGGCTACAAAAGAGGTTGGAATTAGAGGTGTTCTCGGAGAAACTGTTATAAAATTCCCTGTTGTTGATGCTAAGACTCCTTATGGTGGAATTGAATATGCTATTAATTTTATTGAAGAATACAAAAATGATGATTTAATTATTCCTGCTTTTGGTCCTCATGCTCCTTATACTGTTTCTAAAGAAAAAATGCAAGAAATCGAAAATCTATCTAAAAAATATAATGTTCCTATTATGATTCATGTTGGAGAATTTGATGATGAAGATAAAAGATTAAATTTAAAAAATAAATCTGTTATTGAATATATGGATTCTATTGGTGTATTAAATAATAGAGTTTTACTTGCTCATGCTATTCATTTAAATGAAAAAGATCTAGATATCATAAAAAAAAGAGAAGTTTCAATTGCATATAATCCTATGGCTAATGCAAAAGGAGCCACAGGAATAGCAAGAGCTTATGAAATGTTAAATAAAAATATAAAAGTTGGACTCGGAACTGATGGACCTATGAGCTCTAACCAAGTAGATCTTTTTAGAACTTTAAGTTATGCCTCTTCTATGCAAAGGTTAAAATATAACGATAGAACTATTATGACTCCAGATATCGTTGTTAAAATGGCTACAATTGGAGGAGCCCAAGCTTTAAATCTAGATAAGAAAATTGGATCGATTGAACCTGGAAAATTAGCTGATATTGTCATAATTGAAACTAAATCTCCTAATATGATGCCTAACTATGATCCTTTTGCTACTCTTGTTTTTCAAGCTAATCCATCTAATGTAGATACAACAATTGTTAATGGAAAAATAATTGTAGAAAATAAAAAATTAAAAACATATGATATCAAAAAAAATATAAAACAAATGAAAGAAATTGAAAATGATATTGCTAAATTTGCTAAAGAATTGGCAGAAAAAGCCAAAAGTATAAATTAATTTTATCGTATTTGCTAAACTCATAAAATTACTCTCTTTTAATTAAATATTGACTTTTTTTTAACTCTTATATTATTATATAAATATAAAATTTTTATTAGCATCAAAAGGAGTTTAAATAATGGAAAAAGAGGTTAAAATTTTAAAGGCTTTAGCTCATCCCTTAAGACTTGATATTATAAAATTATTAATAAAAAATGAAGGTTTATGTGTTTGTAAAATACAAGAAACTTTTAATATTGGACAATCTAATCTATCCCAACATCTAAAAATTTTAAAAGATGCTGAAATTTTAAATGCAAAAAAAGACGGTGGTTGGGTTCATTATAGTTTAAAAAATAAAAAAATTATAGAAATTATAGATTTGTTAAAAGAATTTTAAGAAAAGCTCTTAGAGTTAATCTAAGAGCTTTTCTTACTTTCTAAGTAGGCAAATAATTCTTCAAAAATTTTTTTATTATAATTCAAAGCGTAGTAGCCTATTTCTTCTGCATATTCCCTTATAAAAATATCTGAAGTTAAACTACAAATTCCAAAACTTTCTAAATGCAATAAACAATTTTCTGAAATCTCTGATATTAATACTTTACCCCTTTTTTCTAAACATTCTCTTATAAAACTATAAGTTTCATTAGGTAAATGCGAAGATAACTCTTTCATTTCTTCTATATTAAGTTCTAAATTATTTTTTAATTTCTTTAAAATTTTAAGTTTATTCATAACTACTCTCCATTGATTATATTTTTCTACTTTAATAATAATACATGTTTGTGTAAAATATATGTACTACTTTCAAAGTATTTTTATTTTAACAAAATTTTATGGCATAAATATGTCTTACTTTATTTCTCGATAATACTATATTAGTATAAACCCTAAAGTTAAATGATAGTCAATAATTTTTTCATTACAATAATTTCAATCTTGAGATTTTTTGAAGAAAATGCTATATTATTATGTCAAAAAAGATATAGTAATTTTTAGGAGTGATTAATGTTTATTTATACAATTGTTAATATTGGAAGTGAAAAATTATTAAAAGAAGAGGTAGCTATTAAATATCCTGAATTAAGCTTTGCTTATTCTAGACCCGGTTATATAACTTTTAAAGATAATAGTGAAACTTTGAATTTCAACAGTAAGCTAAATTTAGTTTTTGCAAGAGCGTATGGAATATCTTTAGGAAAAGTTGATAAAAGCAACCTAGAAAATGAGATAAGAAAATATTCTATTGATAAAATTCATAAATTTTCTTTCGTAAATGGTGAATCTTCAGGAGAATATGCAAATATTGGAGATACTATTTTAGATGTATTAGAAGTTAAAGAAGGTGAATATTGGTTAGGAATGAGAAAAGCTCACAAATGTTCTTGGCTTATTCCAGGTGCAAACCCTAATTTAGTCCTTCCTAAATCAGCTCCATCTAGAGCTTATTTAAAAATAGCTGAAGCTTTAATCTGGTCAAACTATAATTGTGGCAAAAATGAAATTGTTCTTGAATTAGGTTCAGCTCCTGGTGGAGCAAGTTATGCTATGGTAGAAAGAGGTTTCAGAGTTTATGGAGTAGATAATGCTCTTATGAATGAAGATCTTTTAAAAAATCCTATGTTTACTCATATAAAAGAACCTATGCAAAAAGTTCAAGATTCTGATATTCCTAGGCCATGTCATCTCCTGGTATCTGATGTTAATGTCTTACCATCACTTATTTTAGGTCAACTTAAAAGATTTATGTCTATAAGACCGAGCATTCATACAGTTTAC
The DNA here is from genome assembly GCF_022430525.1 of Cetobacterium somerae. Classification (NCBI taxonomy): domain Bacteria; kingdom Fusobacteriati; phylum Fusobacteriota; class Fusobacteriia; order Fusobacteriales; family Fusobacteriaceae; genus Cetobacterium; species Cetobacterium somerae. The sequence continues at coordinate 14,197 of NZ_CP092522.1, forward strand.
TACACTCTAAAAATTGGAGATAAAATATCTGTAAAAGAAGTTTTAAAACATATTGATACATTTAAAACATTTGGATTTACTGAAGTAAAAGCAACTCAACTTCCAAGTAATAAATCTGAAGTTTTACTTTACGGTAAAAAATAATTTATTATCATATAAAAAGTCCATAGAAAATAATTCTATGGACTTTTATTTTACAATAACTCTTTATACTTTTTTATAAATTTTATTTTTAAAACTGAAACTAACGATATGTATGCTGTTAACGTAACAAATAAGAAAATAAAATAGTAATAAGGTAAGGCCACCATACCCAGTTTATCTCCTAAAATTGTAAACGGGATTATTGTTCCTATAGTTATTCCAATTGTTGTCAATAATATTACTTGCCAAGATGGTCTATTTTTAAAAAATGATAATTTTGATGTTCTTATTAAATATATAACAAGTGTTTGAGACCAAAGAGATTCTATAAACCAAGCAGTATTAAAAATAGATATAAATCTTTCTTGATTTAAGACATCTAAACTATGAAATTCCCCCTTTAAGATATGTGGGGTAATTATAAAATACATCACAATATAAGTTGTTATATCAAAAATTGAACTACTCGGACCTATCCATAGCATAAAATTTTTTATAGATGAAGCATCCCATTTTTTAGGTTTTTTTATAAAATCACTATCCACATTATCCCAAGGAATTGCAATACATGATATATCATAAATCAAATTTAACATTAAAATTTGAATTGGATACATTGGTAAAAATGGTAAAAATGCACTTGCAACTAACATTGAGAACATATTTCCAAAGTTTGAACTAGCTGTCATTTTTATATATTTAATTATATTTCCATAAATTTTTCTACCTTCAATTATACCATCTTCTAAAACCATCAAACTTTTTTCTAATAAAATAATATCAGCCGATTCTTTAGCTATATCAACTGCTGAATCAACAGATATTCCAACATCTGCTTCTTTCATAGCTGATGCGTCATTTATTCCATCCCCCATAAACCCGACAGTATGTCCATTCTCTCTTAATGTTTTTACTATCAATGTCTTTTGGTCTGGAGACAATTTTGCAAAAATACTTTTCTTTTCTACAGCTATTTTTAATTCTGATAAACTTAATCTATCTAATTCTGAACCTAACATTATTCCTGTATTATCAATTCCAACTTGAGAACAAACATAAGTAGTAACAGAATCGTTGTCCCCTGTTAAAATTTTAATTCCTACATTAAATTCTAAAAGTGATTTTATCGCCTCTTTAGTACTTGATTTAGGTGGATCTAAAAATGCTAAATATCCCATGAAAATCATATTATTTTCATCTGTTAAACTACAACTATTTCTATTTAGTTCTTTTTTAGCAATACCTAATATTCTTAATCCAAAACTATTAAATTTTTTAACTTGCTGCATTATTTCCTCTTTTAGCTCCCTAGTTAAAGAAACTATTTCTCCATCTTTTTGAATAAAAGATGAAATTTCAATTATCTCTTCTACAGCACCTTTCGTTACAAGCTCAATATTTTTATCTATATTTTCTACTAAAACACTCATTTTACGACGATTAAAATCAAAAGGTATTTCGTCAATTTTCGTATATGTTTTTGTTAACAAATCAATTTCTTTTTCATTAGCATGTTTTATTATAGCTATATCTATTAAATTTTTTAATCCTGTTTGATAAAAACTATTTAAAAAAGCATATTTTAGAACATCTTTATCCTCTTGTTCATTGATGTTAAAATAATGTTCCAATACAATTTTATCCTCAGTCAGAGTTCCTGTTTTATCTGTACATAGAATATCCATTGCTCCTAAGTCTTGAATAGCGTTTAAATTTTTTACTATTACTTTTTTCTTTGCCATTTTTCTAGCACCTTTTGCAAGATTAGCCGAAACAATCATTGGTAACATTTCTGGGGTCAATCCTACTGCAATAGAAAGAGCAAATAAAAATGCCTCAAACCAATCTCCTTTGACAACACCATTAATTAAAAAAATAAACGGAACCATAAAAAACATAAATGTTATTAGCACTTTAGAAACAGAATTAACTCCTTTTTCAAAACTTGTTATGCTTTTTTTCTTATTTAAATCTTTTGCAATTCTTCCTAATATCGTTTCATCACCTGTAGTAATTACAATTCCTTTACTCGATCCACTTATAACATTACTTCCCATAAAAATTAAATTTTTAGATTCTAAAGGTAAAATATTCTCCGAAATTTCTACAATAATCTTCTCAACAGGCTCACTTTCTCCAGTTAAAGATGATTGACTTATAAATAAGTCTTTTGCCTGTATTAATCTTATATCAGCTGGAACTATATCTCCAGCATTCAATGTTATTAAATCACCAACAACAATTTCATCTACAGGAATCTCTTTTGATATTCCACTTCTAGTTATAAGTGCAGTCGTTTCTACCATTTCATTTAATTTTTCAACAGCATTATCTGAACGAGACTCTTGAATAAAACGTAATAAACCACTTGTAATAACCATTGTCGATATTATGATTACACCTGTAAAATCTTTATTCTCTGAATTTGCAAGAATAACTTCAGTGAAGAGAGAAACTCCAGCTAATATAAAAAGAATTATCGTAAAAGGATTTATAAAAGCGAATATAAATTTTTTTAAAGCTGAATCCTTTTTTTGATCTGAAATCTTATTTTTTCCAAAAGCTTCTCTCATTATTTCGATAGAGTCATTACTTAAACCAGATACTCCTGTTTTCAATTTTATAAAAATATTTTCAATGTTTTCCTTCATAGCCCAATTCAATCTATTATGGGCATCTAGCGATATAAGTTTTTTCATTTTAAATTCCTCCTCATATAATTAAATTTTTTAAATGAGAAGTACTAATTTTTTCAATGCTAAAAATAGAATAGATTTGCCACTGTAAGAGAACTTAAATCTATTCTTAAATAATATTTTAAATAAAAAGTACTTCTCCTACTACTCTGGACATCTCCTTCCATTTTTACACCTCCAAATTTTAAATTTAAAATAAAAAAACCTCATTACTCAAACAAGTAATAAGGTAAATAATCAAAAAATAATTTACTTTAATAACCGTTTGAGCTTTAGCTTCATAGGGCGATGAAATTGCATTATTCTATGCCTTGAATTCGACATAGACTGTTAACCAACTCATAGTGTCTCCACTATTTCGCGGCAGCAACCCTTATCCCTATGGTAGCCTCACCTACCGATTTTTCTATCTGTGATGATAATACTATATTTAAATTATTTTGTCAACCTCTATAAATTTATATTTAAAATCCTAGCCTTTGCTTCCCTCTATAATCGTCAGCTTTCTCTTTATTTACTCTAATATATTTTTGAGTGACAGAAACACTTGAATGATTTAATAGTTGCTGTACAAACATAATATCTTTAGTTTCATTATATGCTAACGTGGCAAAAGATTTTCTAAAACTATGTGTGCTTATGAAGGTACTATCAATATTTTCATAATCACACGCTTTTAATATTTGATCTTGTACTTTTCTTACAAAAGCTTTTACTTCTTTTTCATTTGAGGCAAATATAAAATTATCCTCTCTAGTTCTATTTTTAAAAAGATATTCAACTAACTCCATATTTATTCTTGTAATTTGGGGCTTTTTTGTCTTTTTCTCAATTATTTCTAATTTTCCAAATTGAATATCATTATATCTAAGTCTAGCTATGTCTTGAATTCTAAGTCCTGTATTTAATTCTACTAATAAAGCATTTCTTACATCTTGTTTTATCTTTATTGACCCTAAAATAGTATCAATCTCTTCTTTACTTATAGCCTTTGTCATTTTTCCCATCATATCACCCTATTTGATTATAACATTTATATTTTATTTAGAAAACAAATAATCTATAGCTTTTTTACAGGAATTTGTATTTCAGTTATATATTCCTCTGAATTTTCTGTAGTATGTATATCTATATGAAAAATTTCAAAAATATCTCCTGTAATGCTTAATTCATTTTCTTTGATAAAACGCTTAGCTTTTTCATAATATCTATAATTTTCTGAATAATATCCTCTATAGTAAATAGAAACATAATCTCCAGCTTCAATTTCCTCTCCCTCTTCTGTTCCTTCATTATTTATGACAAAAATTTCTTCATAAGTATCATATCTTTTTTTCGAAAAATTTTCTTTACTTAGAGTTCCTCCAAACTCATTTTCTGTAAACAAAAAATCATTTTCTGAAAGAGTTTTTATACTCAAAAGTTTTATTTTAAAATCAATATCACCATCATCTTTGACACGACCTTTAGATTTTATAATTCTTCTCTTAGATATATTTTTTAATTGTGGAACTCCAAAAGATATATTATTTTTAAAATATTCTAAATTAGCTTTTTTAATCAACAACTCTTCTTTTAATCTACTAAATTTTTCTAATTCTCTTTCTACAATTTCTAACTGTGAATCTAAAACTTTTTCTGTAGAATTAACGCTTCTTGTTTCTAAGAAACCTTTTATAGCTTCTAATCCAAGTCCTAATCCCCTTAAATTTCTTATATTATTTAATTTCCAAATCTGTTCACTTGAATAATATCGATATCCTGTGCTTTTTCTAAAAGCTGGTTCTAAAAGTTTTATTTTTTCATAGTGTCTTAATGTATCAACACTTATATTATATATTTTACTTATTTCTCCTATAGAGTAATATTTTTTCATAAACTCACCTCATAAATATTATACACTACTTCTTTATTTTATTAAAGAGTTGACTCTAGAACAGTTCTAGAGTTTATAATATGATTGGAGGCGATTATTATGCAAAAAAAATTATTAAATGAAAATCTTTTTAAACTTATTTTTAAATATGGAGTTCCTTCTATTCTGACCATGTGGATCTTCTCTTTATACACAATAGTGGATGGAATATTTATTGGTAAATTCTTAGGAGCTAAAAGTTTAGCTGCCGTAAATATCGTTATGCCTTATGTTAATTTTTCTTTTGCTATTGGTATAATGGTTGCAGTTGGGAGTTCTACTATGATTGCTATTCAACTTGGATCTGGAGAAGATAAGAAGGCTTTAAAATCTTATAGTACATCTCTACAACTTTTTATGATTTTTAGTTCAATCTTAAGTTTAATTGGAATAATTTTTCCTGAAAAAGTTGTTAGAATTTTAGGAGCTAATGATATTATTTTAGAAGAGGCTACAACCTATCTGTTTTATTTGTCGTTCTTTACTCTATTTTATATGCTTTCGTACGGTTTTGAAAGCTTTGTAAGAATTGAAGGAAGCCCTAATTACTCTTTACTTTGTATATTGGGTGGAGCTATTATGAATATTGTTTTAGATTATTTTTTAATAGTTATACTGGATATGGGAATTAAGGGTGCCGCTATTGCCACTGGAGCTGCTCAAATGACAACAGCTTTAATGTTAGGATATTATCTCTTATTTAAAGCCAAAAAATTAAGATACACTTTTACTAAATTTAATTTAAGAACAGTAGGATCTATTTTATATAATGGTTCTTCTGAATTTTTAACTGAGATGGCTACTGGTGTAGTTATAATGGCTTTTAATATAAATATAATGGCTATAATTGGAAATGACGGAATCTCTGCTTTTAGTGTTATTAGCTATATATCTACTCTTGTTACTATGACAATGATTGGATTTTCTCAAGGACTACAGCCCATTATAAGCTTTAACTATGGTGCTCAATCAAATAAAAGAGTTTTAAAAATATTAAAAATAGGAACTGTTACAGTTTTTTCTTTAGGAATATTTTTCTTTTTCATCATAAATATGTTTGCTAATGAATTAGTTTCTATTTTTATAAAAGAAAATAAAGAACTATTTATTTTAACTAAAGAAGCTGTTATATATTATAGTTTTACATATATCTTAATGGGAATTAATATTATTATTAGTTCATATTTTACCGCTGTAGAAGATGCTTTTATATCGAGTATTTTAAGTGTTTTAAGAGGTCTTATTTTTATTAATATTTTATTATTTCTTTTACCAGGAATTTTCAATACAAAAGGAATTTGGTTATCTGCTCCTGTTAATGAGCTTATCATGCTTGTGGTATCATCTGTATTTTTTATAAAAAGTGGATATAAGAAAATTGTAGAATAGTTTTCTAATATTGTTTTGCTACTTTTTTATATTAATGTTAAAATATATAAATAAGTTTATAGAATAAGGAGTGAAAACAATGAACAAAGAAATAAGTATTAAAAAAGTAAAATTTGATGCGGAAGAAGCTTATAGAGTTGGAGATTTTTTCTGCTCAGAAGCAATAGTTAACTCTATTAGAAATAATATTGCTCCTGAAATGCCAGAAGCATTAATTGCTGTTGCCTCTGGATTCCCAGTTGGTATTGGTAAATCTAAATGCGTTTGTGGTGCTGTTAGTGGTGGAGTTATGGCAATTAGTTATTTCTTTGGAAGAACTAAAGGTGGAGATACTAAAGTTAATAAAAATCTTGAACTAGCTTACGAATTACAAGAAGAGTTTAGAAAAAATCATAAAGTTTTATGTTGTAAAGTTTTAACTCATGGAATGGATATGGGAGCAAAAGAACATAAAAATCAATGTGTTTCTTTTACAGGAGAAGTTGCTGAAGTTGCTGCAACTATAATTGCTAGAGAACTTGGTCTTAAAATTATTGACTAATCTCTTCTAAATTTACTATAACAAAAAATGTCAAGACAACCTCTTGACATTTTTTATTATATTTTTAAAAACTTTTTATTATATCTTTTGATAATTCTTCTAATATCTTTTTCCCTAAACAAATTGCATTCTTATAATCTTTTACTGATGCATATGTATAATGGGTATGAATATATCTTGTTGGAATTCCAATAACAACTGTTGGAATACTTTTTTCAGCTATATGATATTTTCCACCATTTGTACTTCCACCACTTCTTGCTATAACTTGAAATGGAATATGATTCTTAATTGCAATATTTTTTACAAATTCTTGAACTCTAGGATTTGAAACCATTCCTGCATCTAAAACTCTAAGTTGTACTCCTTTTCCTATAGCACCTTTTGATGAAAAAGTATCTTTAAATGTATCATCTGCAGGTGATCCTTCAAAAATAATTGCAAAATCAGGTCTTACTGTATTTGCAGCTACTTGAGCTCCTCTTAACCCAACCTCTTCTTGAGCACTTACTACTCCTACTGCTTCTACTTTTAATTCTTTAGATTTTATCTCTTTCATAATTTCCATTACAATAGCGCATCCAAGTCTATTGTCAAAAGCTTTTCCTCTAACAACCTCTATCTTTTCATCATATGAAAACATCACATCTGGTGTTATTGGATTTCCAACTTCTATTCCATATAATTCTACAGTTTCTTCATATGAACTAGTTCCAATATCTATAACCAATTCTTCCATCTTCGGCAATCTTTGCTTTTCTTCTGCTGTCATAAAGTGAGGTGGTTTAGATGATACAACTCCCTTTATATAGTCTCCTTTGAAATTTCTTATAACAACTGAATGTGCTGGAATATTCGTTATATGCCATCCTCCTAAAGGTAAAAATGTTATAGTTCCATTGGCTTTAATTCCTTCTACTATAAAACCAACTTCATCACTATGACAATCTAGCGCTACAACAGGTTTATCTTGTTCTATATTCGTTTTTATATAAAGATTATTTATGGAATCTCTCTCACAAATATAACCTTTCATATTATCTTTTATAAATTCTAAAACTTCTTGTTCATGACCTGGTGCTCCATGTAAATTTGACAATTTTTCTAATAATTTAATTGTATCCATTACTTCCTCCCCAAAACTAAAATTCATATTTATAAAACTCCGGATATCCTGTTGCTTCAATATTTTTTAGATTAGTATTAACTCCATAAACAACATTTCCATGGTATAAAGGAATTAAAGGAACATCTTCATTTAAAACCTCTTGAATCTCTTTATAATATCCCTTTCGCTTTTCTATGTCATTCTCTTTTCTAGCTAATTCTAAAAGACTATCTATCTTTGGATTTGAATAAAATGCTCTATTCCCATTACTTCCCATCTGGCTAGTGTGAATATTTGGATAATACCCATAATCACCATCGTATGTTGATGGTCCCCATCCCATAATAAACATATCTGTGTTCCCAGATCCTGTTTGAGATAAAAAAGCTCCCCATTCTAGTAGTTCAATTTCTAAATCTATACCTATCTTTTTTAATTGATCTTGTATTATTGTTGCCACTTGAACTCTTTCTGGACTACTTACAGATATTTTTAATTTAGTTCCAACTAATCCATTTTCTTCTAAAAGTTGTTGTGCTTTTTCAACATTGTATTCTTGAGGTAAAGCATCTTTATTATATCCAAAAACTGGTGGTGCTAAAAATTGATTAGCAACTTTTGTTTTTCCTAAATATATAGTATCAACAATACTCTCTTTGTCAATAGCCATAGCTATAATTTGTCTTAAAAGTTTATTTGATAAAGTTGGTGATTTTGTATTTAATCCTACATATCCTGTTGTTGTAGAAGGAGCTGAATAAACTTTAGCTTTTCCACTTTTTTCTAGCTCTTCCCACGAAATTGCAGGAATATCTAATGACATATCAATTTCACCTGTTTCTAAACCTATAACTCTACTATTTTCTTCAGGAACTGCTTTTATTATAACAGTTTTTATTTTAGGACTTCCTTTATAATAGTTTTCATTTGAAATTAAAGTTATACTATCTCCTAATGCCCAATTTTGCACTTTATATGGTCCTGTTGCTGTAGGGTTATTAAAATAATTTTCTGAATTTTTTAAAACCTCTTTTTTATTAATAATTGATGACGATTTATGACTTAAATGATTTAAAAGAGGTGCAAATGGTTCTTCTGTAATAATTTCTAATGTATTATTATTTAAAACTTTTATATCCTTAATCATCTTATAAAGATGAGCAACCTTAGGATTTTCTTTAGCTCTTTCCAATGTAAACTTAACATCTTCAGCAGTTAAGTTATCTCCATTTGTAAATTTCACACCCTTTTTTAACACTATTTCTAAAACATTATCATTAATTTTTTTATAACTTTCAACTAAACTTGGAACTGGAGTTCCATTTTTTTCGTCTATTTCAAATAGTCTATCATATATTTGTGTAATAGCCACCTGAGAATAATTATCAGTTGAATTTTGTGGATCTAAAGTTTTAGGATCACTTAACTGAGCAAATACTAATTTTTCTTTTTCTTTGCTCTCTTTTTTTCTACATCCTCCAAAAATAACCAATCCCAATGTAAAAAAAACAATAAATAACTTTTTCATCATTACCCTCCCCAAACCTATTTTATAAGATAATACTATTTTTAAAATTGAAAATCAATTTTTATTTTATTTTTTTATAAAAAAATAATAACAAAAAAGTTGAAGTAAATATTCCTTCAACTTTTTCTCTATTATTATTCTTACATCTTACTAATATTTTTGACTTGATGTTTTTGATGCTCCTGCTGTTTCCATATCTAATGAAGAACATGAACTTAATCCAAAAATTAATGCTCCTAAAATTAAAAATACTCCCAAAGTTTTCATAAAAACCTCCTAATTTATATTTCATTATAAGTTTATATTCTTATTATTATAGTTTTTCCTTTTATATTTAAAAGATGAAAATAAAAAACCTTCCTTTTGGGGAAAAGGAAGGTTTTTATAACACGGGGGAGTGTTAAAATTAAAAGATTTAAATAAATTTTTGGGGGGTATTAAATTTACTTAATCATCGGTTTCAATTAATAATACCATATCCGTAAATCTATGTCAACCATGTTTTTATTTCGAATACAACTTTAAGAATCGTGTTCTTATTACGTTCTTTATTTACAATTTGTACCCATTAAAGTTTTTATAGTATTGTATTTTGGCAACTGATGTAATTTTTTTGTTTTTAATACACTTTGATATCTCAATTTATTTAAACATATTTATTGCACCGATAATTACAGGCATTTGAAATATATCTATTAAAAATGCTCCTGTTAACGTTACTATTAAATAAGGGTTAACTGTATATCCGTGCCTTTCGGATATCTCACCCATATTTAACATTGCATTTGTTGTAGCTCCTAGTCCTGAACCACACATTCCTGAAATCATTACCGCTGCATCATAATCTTTTCCCATTGCCTTAAATACAATTTGACTCGTAAAAAATGCCATAAATAAAACTTGAGCAAATAAAATTAAAAACATCGGTACAGCTAGAGAAGCTAGTTCCCACAATCTTAAAGAAATTAAAGCCATTGATAGAAATATATTTAAAGAAGTTATTCCCAAAATATCAATTAAATTCCTATTTAAGCTAATAAAATTATATTTTACATTTAAATTATTAAAAATTATTGCAACAAACATTGCTCCAACATAAGATGGAAGGGCTAAATCAAAATATGATTTTAACATAGATGAAAAACTAGTTCCTATCATCATTATTATTGAAAGTACAGCTATATGCTTTAATAATTCATCCGCTGTTATATTTTGATATGAAAATTTCTCTTCAAAATTAACATCATCCTTTCCAACTATGTTTACTGCTTTTAAATTATTTTTTCTTATCAGGTATAATGCTAGTGGTGCTCCTAGTAATCCTCCAGCTAATAAACCAAATGTTGCTGACGAAAGAGCCATTGTACTTGCTCCCATAACACCTAATTGTTCAACCGTTTTTCCAAAAGCTCCAGCAGATCCGTGGCCCCCACTCATAGAAACAGACCCAGCTAAAACTCCATATAAAGGATGAATATTCGTTATTTTGGCTACGCCAACTCCTATAACAGTCTGCATAAATGTCATTATACCACTTAATAACCAAAATATAACTAATAGTTTTCCACCTTTTTTTAATGCTGCAATTGATGAACCTATTCCAATTGTTGTAAAAAATACTACCATAAAGGGATCTTGCAAAGTTGTATCATATTTTATTGTTCCAATTCCTAATTGCCTTATAATTAAATGTATTACTGCAAATAATATTCCTCCTATAACTGGTGCTGGAATTCCAAATTTATTAAAAAATTTAGAGTGATTTTTTATATACAATCCTATATATAGCGAAATTAAACCAATCGCCAGTGTCCCAATCATATTAAAGCTAATTAAAAAACCTAAATTATCAATTGAAAAATTCATAAGCCCCTCCTTGTATTTTTATAAAATTTTAATTAGTATTTATCTACTTTATTTTTTTTTAAAAGTCAAGGTTATGATTTTCTTAAACTGATATCTAAATATCGGTTTTAAATTTTAGTAAATAGTTAGTTCTTTCTATTAAAGCTCCTTCTATATCAAATCTCTCAATTTTTTCTTTAAATTCTTTACATATATAAAAATTTTCATCAAAATGCATTGGTATCATTAGTTTTGGTTTTACATTCTCAGCAAAATATTCACCTCCTAAATAATAAAACTCCTCTAATCTAGGGTCTACTGGAAAAAATGCTATATCAATATTATTATTCTTTCTAATTTGTTCGATAATTTTTTGATAATATTCTTTCATAGATTTTTCCTCATCTGGTGTATCATCTTTCCAATACCACCAATTTAAATCCCCTGCATGAAATATTTTCAATGTATCTACTTCAACTAAAAAAGAAACTCCTAAATCCGTGGATCCATATGCTTTTATTTTTACTTCATTTATGTCAAGAACTTCATTCTCAGAAATTTTATGACAACTTTGTAATTCATTATTAAAAATAATATCACTACTTAAAATATATTCAATTATTCTAAATTTATTTTTCCAAGAAAAAATTTCTTTATTAAAATGATCGTAATGACTATGAGATGAAAAAATTAATACTTTCTTTTTAGTATTTAAAATTTTTTTATCTAACGATATATCATCATCTCTATTTTTTAAAGGTTTTTTAAAATAATCAAAAACTATAAGATAATTTTTTGTTTCAACTACAAAGCAACTATGATAAATATAGTATATTTTCAAATTTTTCATAATTAATATCTCCTCTAATTTTTATCTTAATAATTTTTAAAAATCTAATATAATAAAAAAGGAGAAAAAATTTCTTCTCCTTATTATTTCTTTATTTTCTTGGTGGAATAACTTCTAGCCAATATCCATCTGGATCATTGATAAAATAAATTCCCATGGCTGTGTTTTCATAGCAAATACATCCCATTTCACTATGCTTTTTATATGCTTCTTCATAGTTATCTGTTACGAAAGCTAGATGAAACTCCTCATCTCCTAAATCATAAGCTTCTTCTCTATCTCTTAACCATGTAAGCTCGATAGTAAATCCTGTTTCTCCATCTCCCATATAAACTAAAACATAACTACCATCTGCTGCTTCTTTTCTTCTTACTTCCTTTAATCCTAAAGCTTTTTCATAAAATTCTATACTTTTTTCAAGATTTAAAACATTAATATTAAAATGATTAAAAACAAATTTCATATAATCCTCCCTAAAATATAATTATCTAAATAATACATTAATTGTACATTATTTGTCAATAATACATAACACTTTATAAAATAAAAAGCTTAGATATAAATCTAAGCTTTTTGTATATTATTTTAATCTTAGCAAGCTTTTTCTTGCTCATCTATTTTTTTATCTATCATATCTTGCTTTAATCCTAATATAACCAAATCAAGTAATTCATCCATTGTATAATTTTTTAATTTTTCTTTTAAATTTTTTTCTCTTTCTTTGTGATCCAATTCTACCTCCATTACATCTAAAAAATTCAAATTTTGTATACAATAATAATATCAAATTTTTTACTTTAATAAAAGTATATAAAATAAATGAAAAAATAATTTATACATATAATTTATAAATGGACATTCAGCTGATTCTCTAATATTAAGAAATAGAAAAAATATTTGACTTTTCAATAAATTAAAGGTAATATGAGTGTCAATATCTTAAAATGGAGGGGATTTATTATGTTTAAAGGTAAAAAAATCAAGCTTAGAGCTTATAATTCAAATGAAGTTGAAAGAGTTTTAAAATTAATTGAAGAAGATAATCTAAGGGATACTCTATCAATTGGAACTATTTTTCCATTGTCTTATGAATTTCAAAAAAGCTTTATGGATAAGAATCTAGCTCCTAACGGAGAACTTTTTAATTTTGCAATTGAATCTCTTGAAACTAATGAATATATTGGAGGATGTGGGATAAATAGCCTAGATCGAAAAAATAGTGTGGTTACAATTGGGCTATGGATTGGCAAAGAATATCATGGATGTGGTTTTGGTTCTGATACTTTAAGAGTTCTTTGTAAATTTTTATTTGAAGAAATGAATATTCATAAAATAAAATTAGATTATTTTGAATTTAATGAAGCTGGTAGAAGATGTTATGAAGCTGTAGGTTTTAAAGAGGAAGGAAGAAATAGAAAAGAATTGTATAGATATGGTAAGTATTACGATACTATCAATATGGGACTATTTAAAGATGAATTAAAGTAAATACTTTTTTCTAAAAATTTGTCCAACTTAAAAAGGAGTGATTTAAATGTTTGAGCAAGAATTTATAGAAAAACATATTAATTACGTTTTTAAAAATTGGAATGTAAATTATGAAGATTTAGACCAAGATGTTGAAGCTACTTATAATGTCGATTCTTTACCTAAATCTGTAGAAGATATCATTTATGACTATTATACTGAAGATATAAGAAAAATTTTAGAAAATATTTCAAAAGATGATAACTTATTTTTTCTTTATAATGATAGTGTTATAGAAAAATTAAACAAAGTAGACTCTTCTCTTTTAAATGACAGAGAAAAATCAGTTTTGACTTTTTTAAAAACAAATTATAGTCCTTTACAAAATAAATGTTGTTGGGATTTAATTTTAGATAACTTTTATAAAGTTTTAGAATCTCTTCGTGAGAAATATATAAACAAAAATCTCTGATTTTTTTATAAAATAATTTTTTCTCTAATTTTTACCATTTTTTTACTTTTATATTAGATAATATCAATATATAAAAGGAGATGGTTCTATGAAAAAATTGGGATATATTATTGGAAAATTATTTTTAGATAAAAAAAGAAACCTTCAAGTAATAGGAAAAAAAGTTTTAATTAACGATTGTCAAAAAATAGGAAATTACTTATTTAAAACACCCTTAATAAAAGGATTAGCTTTAAATGGATATGAAGTATCTATTTTAGCTAGTAAGGTTACAAAAGAATTGGCCTTAGCAAATCCCTATATAAAAGAGATTATTATAGATAATACTTATCAAAAAAAATCTTTTGATATTTTTAAAAATATTAAAACTGGAATAAAATATCGAAATAAATTTGATTATTATATTGAACTAGTTGGAAGTATCTATTTAAGAGAACTAATTCTTATGAAATTGCTAAATGCAAAAAAAATTATTGGAATTGAAAGAAAATATGGTAAACATTTTGATATTATTGATAAAATAACTAAAAAACAAAATCACATGAGAGAGAATGGAATTGAAATATTAAAAGCATTTGGAATAAAAGACCCTGGAGGGACTTATGATATTCATTTTGATAAAAAAAATAAATATGATAAACTTTTAAAGAAAAAACCTTTAATTTTATATAACGGAACTGCTTCAACTATTTCAAGAAGTATTCCTATGGAAAAAGAAAATTCTATACTCAATAATCTTGCTAATATAAAATGGGCTGAAGTAAAAAAAATAGAAAAAGAAAATTCTATTTTAGATTTATGCAGTTTAATTAAAAAAGCTGATTTAGTAATCTCTGTGGATACAGGAATTACTCATATCGCTTCTGCCTTCAATATACCTACTATAGTTCACAAAAGCAATGAAAATGTCTATCCTAAAAGTAGTATAAGTATTGAAAATTCATTATATGATGACAATTTATATAAAATGGCTGAGGATATTTTAGAATATATTTATACTATGTCTGCATAAAAGTTGGTATTGTAATAATATCAACTTTTTTTATTTTCTTGAACTCATATATAAACCACAACTTATATAAAGTATCCCATACAATAATAGTGTATAGGATTTAAAGAAAACTAATAAAATTAAAGCAACTATTCCCCCTAAAATATACTGTCCTATTTCTAAAGCTGATAGGGATATATTCTCAATTTTATCCTTTTCCCCCTTTAGAACTTTTCCTATATAACTCCCTAAATCAGTTAAATTTCCAGTCATATGAGTACTTCTTATTAAACTACCTTTAAATCTTATTGACATTCCATTTTGAAATCCCATAGTTAACGTTAAAAAAAATAAAAATAACTTATTAGTTTTATCTAGAAAGTAGCTTATTAGTACTATACTACCAAAAATTATAATTACTTTTCCATACCGCTTAATATTTATCTCTTGAAAATTAGTACTTATGACAGAAGAAAAAATTGAACCACCCATAAAACAAAATATCATTATAATAAGTTCACTCAATTTTTTATAAAATCTAATATCATAAATATATTTTGCAACTAAAGTAAATGTTCCTGAATAATGTGATATTGGATAACTAAAATAAGTTAACGTTAGAATATTTATAAATCCACTAAAAAAACAAATCGATGCTACTATTATATAATAATCTTTATCTTTCATATACCCATCTCCTTATATCTCTTATACTTTACTAAAAAAAGAAGTTTTTCTTTTTTATTGTCTTGCTTTTCTGTAAAAAATACTGTATTCTTTTGATATTAATTAAATATAAAGGAGTTTACTATGGAAGTTGGATTACTTTTTTATTCTTTAACTTTTTTAGGAGGATTTCTCTCTTTTTTCTCTCCATGTGTAATACCTATAATTCCCATTTATTTTAGTTTTTTAGCTGGGAATGGAAAAAAAAGTGACTGCTATGGAAATATTATTTATAATCAAAAGAAAGTTTTTTTTAACACTCTATTTTTTATATTTGGTATTTCCACTTCATTCTTTATTTTAGGCGTTTCTTTTACTACAATTGGTGATTTTGCATTTAGTCAAAAAGATATAATCTCTAAAATAGGTGGAGTTATTATTATTATTCTAGGTTTATTTCAACTTGGAATAATTAAATTAAATCCTCTACACAAAGAAAAAAGAATTGCTTATAGCGATAAAAAAATAACGCCTTTTGTAGCGTTTATAACTGGTTTCACATTTAGTTTTGCTTGGACTCCCTGTGTTGGACCAATTCTTTCTTCAGTTTTAATTTTAGCAGCTACTTTAAAGGATAATAGTATTGGAAATTTATTAATATTTATTTATTCATTAGGTTTTGTTATACCTTTTTTATTGATAGGACTATTTACAACAACCTTATTAAACTTTTTTAAATCTAAGCAAAATTTTTTAAAGTACACAGTTAAAATTGCTGGAGGATTTTTAGTAATTATAGGTACACTTACATTTTTAGGATATACGAATCAACTATCTAATTATTTTATTCCATCAACACTCAATGGTTCAATGACTAATAATACAGAAACCATTTTAAATAAAGATAGTTATCGTTTATTAGACCAATATGGCAATGAACATATTTTATCCAACTATAAAGGTAAAGTTGTTTTTCTAAATTTTTGGGCTACTTGGTGTCCACCTTGTAAAGAAGAAATGCCAATCATTGAAGAACTTTATAAAGAATTTGGAGAAAATAAAAATGATGTTATTATACTAGGAATAACAAATCCTGTTACAGAAGAAAATCCAAACGGACAAGATAAAAATATTGATGAGATTAAATATTTTTTACAAGAAAATAACTATTCTTTTCCTACAGTTTTTGATAAAACGGGTATATATTTTGATAACTTTAAAATTCGAGCTTTTCCAACTACATATATCATTGGAAAAGATGGTGAAATAAAAACTGCCATTCCAGGAGCTATGACAAAGCAACAAATGTTAAAGCTTATTAAAGATAATATTTAACTTTAAAATAAACGAGGAAATAATTTAAATTATTTCCTCGTTTTAATTTTTATAAGAAAATCTTTTGTTTTTTTTATTAAACTCTTCTATCCTCATATTTTCCCCTTAAACTTCTATTTTACTTCTTCCAATTTATAAATAGCATCTTTTCTTGATTTTAGTTCATTGCATTTGTTACACCAATAGCTTATTGATCCACATGCAGCTAATTTTTCAAGTTCAATTCCATCTTTTGGACAATAAGCTTTTTTTACATATTTTTTATTACAATTTTTACAAATATACTCATTACCAATTTTTTCTAATTCTTTTCCACAATTCTTACATTGATTAGTATTCATTCTTCCTCCTTAATCAAACTATTTATTTATATCTTCTAAAAGTTTTATTAAATTTTTTTCAAAATCTTTATTTTGATTCATAGTTCTTTTCTTTGGACCTTTTGTTCTTTTTCCTGCATTTCTCATTTTCTGAGACATATGTCTACTAAAAAGTAAACTTTCTATATTAAATTTACTGTAAATCAATCCATCTTGGTTTATTGCATAAGCTTCTTTAGACAAAATAATTGAAGCTAATCCATAATCTTGAGTAACTATTATATCTTTCTTATCAGTCTTAGATATAATAGCAAAATCTACTGCATCTGCACCTTGAGAAACAACTTTTGTCTCAACTTCATCCCTCATTATTTTATGAGCATTATCACATATTATTAAGCATTGTATCTTTTTCTCTTTAGCTATTTTAACAGCTATATCTGTTACAGGACATGCATCTGCATCTATTATTATTTTCATTAATTTTACATCCTTTTAAATTTATTCTATAGTTATATCTTAACAAAATTTATTTATAAAAATCAAGAAGCATATATCATTTTTATAAATTATGTGATAGACTGGAAAAATACCATTTTTTAGGAGGCATTATGATTTTTGATAATACCAATTATGATTTAACTTTTGTACATCTTAACGATATTCATGGAAGGGTTAATGGTGAAAATAACAGCATTAGTTTTCCTAAACTATTTACTTTTTTAGAATCTTTACGTAATAATAAAAAAAATGGTAAAGTTTTCTTAATTGATTCTGGAGATACACTTCATGGTACTCCTTTCGCAAATTTTTCTAAAGGTGAATCTATTATTACTCTTTTTAATGCTCTTAAATTTGACTATGTAACTATAGGTAATCATGATTTCAACTATGGATTTAATCACTTAAAATCACTTATAAATTTACAGACCTATAAAACATTAGCTTTAAATTTAATTGATAAAAATAATAATACTAATATTCTTCCATATGATATTGTCACTTTTAATAAATTTAATATATGTTTTTTTGGACTTCTGACCCCTGAAACTTATTATAAAACAAATTCAAAAAATATAATAAATTTAGAATTTATAAATCCTGAAGAGTCTGTCAAAAATCTTTTAAATAATTTAGAAAATAAAAATATTGATTTATTTGTAGGAATAACTCATCTTGGATGTGATAAAAGCACCAAAACTATTAATCAAAGTTTTAATTTAGCGAATGCCTTCCCTAAAATCGATATAATTTTTGATGGGCATAGCCATACTGAAATAAAAGAAAAATGTATAGTTAATAATACATTAATAAGTCAAACTGGAAGTTACAATAAGAATATTGCTATTATTCAATTAAAATTAAATGATAAAAAAAGTAAGTGGAAATATAAATTAATGAATTCAAATGACTTAGATAATTATGAAAATAATCTTTATATTGAAAATATAATTACAAATATACAAAACACACAAAACTCTATCAGTAAAACAACTATAGCTTATTCAAAATTTACATTAATTGGTGATCGTGAATCTGTTAGATGTAAAGAAACAAATTTAACACAACTTATAACTGATGCTATTCTCTGGAAAACAAATTCTGATGCTGTGCTTATTAATGGAGGTAGTATTAGAGAATCGATTTCTCAAGGATATATAACAATTGAAGATATTTTTAAATCAATTCCTTTTAATAATCATATTGTTACAAAAAAAATAAAAGGAAGTAATTTAAAAGAAGCTCTTGAGAATGGTTTAAAAGCCTTTCCTGAACCTTTAGGTGCAATGGCTCAAGTTTCTGGCATGCGAGTCGTTTTTAACCCAAATAATCCACCATATAAAAGAGTTAGTGAGATTTATATAAAAAATAATCCTATCATTTTAGATAATTACTATAATATTGCTGTAACAGATTTTATGTCATCAGGCGGGGAAGAATATACCTCTTTAATTCAAGGAGAAAATATTAATTACTACTCTAGCGTTGAAGATATTGTTATTGATTATTTAAAAAATATTAAAATTGAAATAAGTCCTCAAATTGATTCTAGATTAATTCATAAAATTTATTAAAAATATCTTCGGTCATGACCGAAGATATTTTTTTAATTTTTCATTCAATTTTTTATAAATAATTTTCATTTTTTCTTCGTTTGAAATTTTTTCACTTTCTTCTATATTTATCCAACATACATCACTATTTTCATCTTCTTTAATCGATAGCATATCGTGTTCATTTGCCTCTAATAAATAAGTAATATTTAAGTGTAAATGAGATGATACATACTCTCCATTTTTCATATGTCCATCTACTGTTAGTATTTCTATAGAAAAAATATCTTCTAGCAAAACTTTAATATTTTCTAACCCAGTCTCTTCTTTAGCCTCCGTTAAAGCAACTTTCAAAAGATTCATTTCATTATCAGCATGACCACCTGTCCAAGACCACGAATTATATATATTATGATAAATCATTAAAACTTTTGTTTTTTCTTCATTTACAATCCATGATGAAGCTGTAAAATGGCATATTTTATTTTCTCTCGAAAAAATATTTTTCTCACTTTTTAACAATTTTAATAAAATATTTTTATCCAATTTTTCTTGTTCATTATATGGGCAAAATTCAATAATCTCTTTTTCTAATTTTAATAACATTTTATCTCCAAATATTATTTATTTTTTTCACTATTTATTCTCAAAACAACTAATCTAACCATTTCTATGATATCTTCTTCTAAAAGATTTTCTAAATTTTTTTTCAACAAAATCTCTTTTCCTACTTCTAACCTTAATAGCATCTCTTGATCAGAATCCATATTCAATAATCCAGAATAAAAAGTTATTTTTTCATTTATTGATTTATAAACTTCTGTTAAATTTAATTTTTTTTTATCCTCATTTAATGGGATTATTTCTTCTATATCAACTTCAATTTTTTTATCAAAATATCTTTTTTCTTCTAAGTAATCACATATTATGGTAGTCTTTCCGGCGTTAAACGCAATTTTCTGAATTTTTGTATCTTGTCCACATTTTTTTACATAATATTCATATGCCTTTTTTTCTATTTCTAACTTCTCTTCCTCTAATAACTTATTAAATTCCTCTAAAGATTTTCTTGTTATTTTATTTTTAACTTGATCTTCTTCAACTTCTAATTTATTTATATTAAGTAATTCAAATTCTTCTTTTTTTTCAACTAAAACTACTTTTTCTTCATCTTTAGTCCAATTATTTTCTAAAGCTTTAATAAAATACGCTCTTACTTTATCAACTTTATTCTTTTTCATATACACTGCAACTTTTTGAACTTTTTCTAGTCCATAATTTTCAATAGCATCTTTTATTGTTTTAGGCATTGTTTTTAAACTTCTTGCTTTTATAGGCATTAATTTTAAAACTTCATCTATCATTTCTGGTGTCACAACTATAAATTCTTTCAATTTTCCAGTATTATCATCCTGTAAATCTTTATTTTCCATATGACTAACTAATAACTGACTTTGACTTAAATGTCTAAATTCGTTTAAATCATCAAAAAATCTTTGTTGTTTATCTTGAACAGTAAAATCATAAAAAAAGACCTCGACCTCTGCACTTTCCCAAGTTCCTTCTTTTTCTAAAATAAAATTTTTTATTAAATCTTTATCTTTTAATTCTTGAAAACTTTTAATTAAAGTTTTTACGGTTCTTCCTATATTACTTCTATCATATTTTAATGGAATTCTTTTAATTAAATACATAACATCTATTTTTAAATAAACTTCATTAAATCTAAGTTTTTCAATTAACATATATATTGTTCTAGCAGTACTTGATTCTATATCTAATAAAACTGCAGCATCATAAACTAAATATCCTTTTGCTAGTATATTTTTATAAAAAAAATCAGATATTTTTATTTGATAAATTTCTTTAATTCTTTTATCGTTTATTTGAGCTTTAATTTCAGCATTTTCTTTTCTTTCTAAACTAACAATATCTAATTCAAAAATAGATCTTGTTATTTCTTCCTTTAAAAGTGATTTTAGTTCATTAAAATACATCGTATTTTTAAAACTATAAAAAGTATTTGCTATTCTTAGTAAACTTTTTTTTATAAGTTCATTTGCTCTATTTGTATTTAATCCTAATTCTTTTTTTAATTCACTTAATGTAACCCAAAATTTTTGGGGCATTCCTTTATCTTTCATTATCTTCATCAATACTATAAATACTTTCTCTTCCATTTCGCCTGGAATATGATACCCTGATGCAGGAGTAACAGTTATATACGTATCTCTATTATTATTAAAATAATATTTAACTATTTGATTTGTTTTTCTTTTAGTATTTTTACTAAATATAGGATACTGAATAATATTCATATCCATTCTAATTAATGCCCTATTTTTTATAAAACTCTCATCTAAGGTTATATTCTCTTCAACTATTTCTGTTTCTGGTGTATCTATAATCTCTTGAAAATCTAAATTGTTGCTTTTCTTTTTCACTATTTTCATAACTCATCTCCAACAATTTTTTCGTCATTACATGGGTATATCTATATTAATTTTAGTTTTTTTTCATTGTTTTATTAAATTATACCTAAAAATTTTATATTTTTCAAGCTAAATACTCCCACTTAATGAAGAAATTTTGCTTTTTCCTTAATTTATTCCCACTTAATGAAGATAAAAAATAAACAAATATTAGATACTCCCATCTAATGAGGATAGGTACTCCCACCTAATGAGGAAAGTAGTCCCACTTAATGAGGATAGATACTCCCATCTAATGAGGAAAACTACTCCCATTAAATGAGGATTTATATAATCGCCTTAAATCCTATATAAATCAAGGGATATTTGCATTTTTTTTATAATATTTTTTGTACACAACAATATATAACAATATATAACAATATATAAACAACTATAACAATGCTTAATTAAAAAAATATCAACGCATTTTTAATATAAATTAAATTTATGCGTTGACTTTTAGTTAATTATGTTGTATTCTTATAATATAAAAATAAAAAAAAGAGGTAATCAAAACGATATACCCCTACTGGCAATAGAAGTATATCATTTTATCCTCTAAAAATCAAGGAGGCTTAATATGAGATTAACTGTATTAAAAAATGGAATTGAAGTAACTCTTTATTTTAAAAAAAATTGTAAACAAGAAAAAGTGAAATATATTGTAAATTCAGAAGAAGAAGCCTATAAAATAGCTCAACTTCTTTTATATTAATAAATATCTTCGGTCATGACCGAAGATATTTTCCTAAGGAGTAAAAATGGTTTTCGAAAAAAAAATAAATATAATATTTAATAAAAAAAATAAAATATCAACAGCTTATCTGAATATTCCAATGAAAGGAATAAAAATAATGAACGAACCTCAAATATTAAAATGTTTTTATAATAAAAAAAATAATGAAATAATTTTGAAAAAAGACAATGAAGGACAACCACTTATTATACAAGCAAATGGAAATAGTAAACTTTATAGATTTACTCTAGATAAAGAAATAATTGAAAAAACAGGATACAAAAAAAATCAACTAGTTAAAATAGATATTACTACAGATCAAATAAAAATAAACTTTAATCAGGAGGAAAAGATGTCTAAAATAATATCAATTATTAATTTTAAAGGTGGAGTAGGAAAAACAACAACAACTCATTGCATTGGAGCAGGTTTAACATTAGAAAATAAAAAAGTTTTATTAATTGATACAGATCCTCAGGCTAGTTTAACATTTACAGCTTTATCTGAAACTCCTAAATTAACAATAAAAGACATTTTGGTAGATCAAAAAAATATTAATAATGTTATTCTTGAAACAGACAACTTTGATTTAATTCCATCTAATTTAATTTTAAACTTAGCAGAAAGACAATTGACTTCTAAATTTGGAACAGAAAAATTATTAAAAAAAGCTTTAAATAAACTAGAAAAAACATATGATTATATAATAATTGATTGCCCTCCTAGTATGAATCTATTTACTATAAATGCTTTATATGCATCAGATTATATATTAATTCCTTGTGAAACAGAACTTTTAGCATTAGATGGATTAAATCTTTTAATTCAAACATTAGAACAGACAGAAGAAGAATTGGATGTAAAAATAAAAAACACTTTAGTTTTACCAACTAAGTTAGATAAAAGAAAAAAAGTAAGTAAAGAGATTTTTGAACATTTAAAAGAAAACTTTAAAACAACAAACGCTACAATAAGAACTTGTTCAAAATTAAATTTATTAGGACTTGATAAAAATTCAATTTATCAAATAGATTCAACATGTACAGCAGCAACAGATTATAAAAATTTAGTGGGGGAAATTATAAAATGGGATTGTTAGCAAATTATAAAAAAAGTGAAGTTGTAATAAAAAAAGAAAAATTTGATTCAAATTTTGACTATACAGGTTTTAATATTAATGACAAAGAATATTTGATTGAACTTGAAAAAAAAGCAATATATACTGGAAATTTATTAAAAGAAAACGTAAAAGAACTTGGTGATGTTTTTTTAGAAGCACATAAAATATTTTCAAATAATAAAAATGGAATGTTTGGGAAATGGTATGAAAATTTAGGATTTAAAAAAGATTTTGTATATCTTTGTTTAGATAGAAAACAATTATCTATACAATATGATTCAACTACTATTTATAAACTTCCTGATAGAGTTATAAAAGATTTAAAAAAGATTGAAAAAGAAAATGAAGAAATTATAGTTGAAATTTTAAACTCTGAAAATCCAAAAGAAAAATTAAAAGAAATAAAACAATCTTTAAATCAAAATAGAATAAATCAAAATAAAATAAATCAAAATACAAAAAAAGAAAAGATAAAAGAAAAATTATGTATTTTTCTAAAAATTATAAATAATAATGAATTCAGTGATGAAAAATTAATTAAAATAGATAATATTTTATTAAAATTAGAAGATGAAATATTGTAAAAAACCTTTTATTAAAAAGGTTTTTTTTGTATAATATTGTGAATAGTGCTAAGGAGGAAATTTTATGAACTGATTTAAATGAAATCTAAAAACTTTTAGGTTAAAAGTTATAAAAAAGTTCCTAAATAAATGGAAATTACTATAGAAAATATATTAAAATTAGTTTGAGTGAAAACTAAGAAAGAGGAAGAATGAAAAAAAATACTTTATCAATAACAATATCAGCATTAGGAATAGGACTTAATATTATACTTGCAACATTAGCTAAAACTTTTAATATACCTTTTTTATTTTTAGATACAATAGGAACTATACTTTCTGGAGCTTTATTAGGACCATTTTTTGGAGGTATTACAGGTTTAATTACAAACGTAATGACAGCCATGGTAAACAATCCTATAGAACTCCCATTTGCTATAGTAAATATGATGATAGGAATAGTTGTTGGAATTATTTCAAAAAAATTTGGATTTACAATAAAAATAGCAGTTTTAACAGGAATTTTATTAGCAATTCTAGCTCCTTTAATTGGGACACCAATAGCTGTGTCATTATTTGGTGGATTAGCAGGAGGTTCAATGGATATATTAACAGGATGGCTAGTAAAAAGTGGACAAAAAATATTTACAGCAGCTTTTATTCCTAGAATAATGTCAAATTTAATTGATAAAATAGCTTCATGTGTGGTAGTGGCAATGATAATAAATAAACTTCCTAATAACTTATTAAACAAGATAAGAGGGTAGATATGGAAAGAGGAAAAAAAATTATTATTGTCTCTCACTGTATTTTAAATCAAAATTGTGTAGTAAAGCCTTATGCAAAAAAACAGGATAAATTTTTAAAGTTTATAAAAAATTTTGTTTTAAATAATTATGGAATTGTTCAACTTCCATGTCCAGAATTATTTATTTTAGGTTTGAAAAGATGGGGTCATGTAAAAGATCAGTTGGAATATCCTAATTTTAAAGATGAATGTAAAGTATTACTATATCCTATTATAAATCAAATAGAGATGTATATTAATTGTGATTATAAAATAGATGGGATATACGGAATACAAGGTAGTCCAAGTTGTGGTGTCAATAAAACATGTAGAGGTAATTGGGAAGGTGAAGCAAGTTGTTATAAAAATTTAGATGATATTTTAAAAAGAGTTCATTTGGTTTCTGAAAAAGGAATTTTTATGGAAATTTTACAAGAGCTTTTAAAAGAAAAAAATATAGAAATAAATTTTTATGACATTGATGATTGGAGTGAAGAGATTGATTAAATTAGAATCAATAAAATTTTCTTATAATCAAGAAATTATATTCCAAGATTTTTCTATAAATTTTAAAAAAGGAAAATTTTATACTTTATTAGGGAAAAATGGCTCTGGAAAAAGTACTTTAATAAAATTAATTCTAGGCATAGAAAAAGTAAGTCAAGGAAATATATATATAGATAATTTAAATATAAGAGAAAGTCTTTTTCAATGTAGAAAAAATATAGGAATAGTATTTCAAAATCCTGATGAACAACTTGTAACTGATATTGTAGAGGAAGAAATTGCTTTTTCAATGGAAAATTATGGATATAGTTCAGATTTCATGAAAAGAAAAGTAGAAAAATTATTGAAAGAAATAGATTTTTTCGAAAAAAAGAATGAAACGATATCTAAATTATCAGGAGGAGAAAAACAAAGAGTTTGTATAGCTTCTTCTTTAGTTTTAGACCCTAAAATTTTAATACTAGATGAAGGAACGGCGATGCTCGACCCAGAAAATAGAAAAATAATACTAGATATATTAAGAAATTTAAGTAATAAGGGAATGACAGTAATTTTAGTAACTCATCATTTAAATGAAATAGAATTTTGTGATGAAGTTATTTATCTTGAAAAAAACAAAATCAATTTTAACGGGCCTAAAAAGCTTTTTATGAGCTTTCTTGTAAAAATTGAGATAGACCAAGGGATAGAATTACCTCCTATGTTTAAAGTCGCTAGAAGCATTTATTTAAGAACTAAAAAGGATGTTTCAGAAGATATTTTTAATTTAAATAAAATGGGGGAGCATTTATGGAAATCTCTTTAAAAAAAGTTAACTCAGGATATGATGAGATAATTTTGGAAAATGTCAATATAGAAATAGAAGAATGTTCATGGACATTTATAATAGGAAAAACAGGTAGTGGAAAATCAACCCTTTTACAAACTATAGGATTTTTATTGAATAATATCCAAGGAGAAATCTTATGGAAAGGAATTAATTTATCTAATTCTCAAAACTTAAAAAAATTTAGAGAAGCTACGGGATATATGTTTCAATATACTGAGAAACAATTTTTTAATAATACAATAAAAGAAGAGATTGAGTATATTTTAATTAAGAAAAAAGTTTCTAGAGAAGAAATTGATAGAAGTGTAAATGAAGTTCTAAAACTTTTGAAATTATCTAATGAAATTTTAAATAAATCTCCATATGAAATAAGTGGAGGTCAAAAAAGGTTAGTTGCATTAGCATCAATTTTAGTCACTTCTCCTAAATTATTATTATTAGATGAACCAACTGCGGGATTAGATTTAGAAAATAAAAAGTTATTTTTTGATGTCTTAAAACAATTAAAAAATAAAGGAGTTACAATTATACAAATATCTCATTTATTTGAGGATGTTTTAGAATATGGAGATAAAGTTTTTTTATTAGAAAATAAAAAAATTATAAATGAAGGAGTTCCCTTAAAAGTTTTAGAGAAATCTGACTTAGAATTTATAGAATTTTGCAAAATTATTAATAAATGTGGAATAGAAACAGAAAATATAAAAAACATAGATGAATTATTAGAGAGGATTGGGATAGATGCTAAAGAAAGATTTTGACCCTCGAATAGTATTTTATACAACTATAGGTTATATTATAGCAATTGGTTTTGCAAATAAATATTATCAGATAATTATAATTTTACCATTTATATTTTATCAAATGAAATTATTTTCAGTTGACTTAAACAAATTAAAAAAAATATTCAAGTATTCAATAGGACTTTTACTATCAATGATATTTGTAAATTTACTTTTAATGAATAAAAATATAGAATATGTATTTCTTTCTACTTTTAGACTTTTAACAATTATTTTCTTAGTTACCTCTATGGTTTCTAAAATGGAGATTAGAGAGATTGGATTTGTAATAGAGAAGATGTTATCACCTTTAAAAATATTTAAAGTTCCAGTTGACTCAATAGGAGTTATAACAGCCTTGGCATTTAAATTTATTCCAATGTTAGAAGAAGAAAGCAAAAGAATAATAATAGCTCAAAAAGCAAGAGGCATTGATTATAAATTGATGAATTTGAAAGAAAAAATTAGCAATATTTTAACACTATTTTTTCCAGTAGTTATTTGTGGAATACAAAATGCAGTAAATTTAGCAATATCTATGGAAGTTAGAGGATATGGAAACGGAATTAAAAGAACTAGATTAAAAGATTATAAATTAGAAAAAAATGATTATTTTTATCTTTTTTTTAGTTTTATGATTTCTATTTTATATGTTGTATTTTGTTTAAGTATTTAAAATGAAAAAGCTAAGGTGACTCTGTTAAGGTCAATCCTTAGCTTTTTTTATAGATTAAAAATTAGTTTTCTTTTAAAATATATAAGTAAACCCTGAATAGAAAGTTCTTCCATTAGCTGGATCATAAAGAATCTCATTATTGGAAATACCCTCTTGATCATAGTTGTCTCTATTTAAGATATTATTAATACCTCCATATATTTTTAATCCGTTATTAAAGACATAATTAAGGCTTAAATCAAGAGTTATAAAACTTTGAGCCTCATACTTATTAGCTTTATCTAAATAGTATTTATCTTTATAATTAAAAGATAATATAGAGTTAAAATTATCTGTAAAATTGATAAGTGTTCCTAAGTTAGCATTTATTTTAGGAGTATATGGAACTTGATTCCCCTCTAAATTTGAATTTTTAGAATCCTCTTTAATTTTAGCATCTATATAAGCTAGATTTTCAAAGAAAACAAACTTTCCAAAAGTTTGCTCCAAACTCAATTCAATACCTTTTCGCTCAGTTTTACCAAAATTACCATAATACCATTCTTTTCCATGATAAACTTCGTTATAATAAATTTCATTTTTAGTTTTTCCAATGAATCCATTTAGAGAAACAAAACTTCCAAGGAGATAATCTTTAATTCCAATTTCTAAAGTTTGATTTGTTTCAGGCTTTAAATCATTTAAGATATAATCAGTTCCATCTTTATCTTGAAACTCTGTTGGAGCAGGAGTTCTAAAACTTTCTTCGAAACGAGTATAGATATTACCAGTATCAGAGTATAAATAATTTATGGCAAATTCATAGCTATCATTATGCATTGATTTTTTTATATAATCAGTTTTTAAACCTGTATCAACATAACCATTGTTGAGAAAAATAGGTTTTACTCTATGGTAATAGTGACTATTTTTTGTAGTATTATATTTTGTCCATTCTCTTCTATAACCTTGTAAAAATTCAAATTTATCAATAGATGTTTTATTAAAAATATAGATTCCGTTGCTTTCTTTTTTACTTGATAAATCGTAAACTTTATACATATCCATAAAATTAGTAAAATCTCTTTTACTTTTTTGCTCTTTATAATCATAACCTAAAATTAAGTAACTATTAGTCATATAATTGTATTTTAAAGATGGATTGATTTTAAATTTTTCATCAGTAAAGGTACCGATATTATCGGCATAGTAATTTTTGTAATTAAATGGATTTGTTAAAGAGCCAAAGTTTGCATATGTAGCCTCTTTAGTTGTAACATCATTAGTATTTTTTTGATAGCTTCCGTTTAAATTAAATTCAAATTCATTATTAATTTTTTTAGTGTAATTGAAAGAAAATTCATCTCTTCTTAAGTTAGATTTATCTAAGATATCTCCAGTTCCTTCTAAAAGTGGATATTTATTACTTGAATTATTTTTAAGATATGAACCATCAAAATCTACACCAGATTGTGAAGAATTATTTTTTAATTGATCTTTGGTCAAAAGATTAGCTGTTTTATTTTTTTTATTGTAATAGGAATATTGTAACTTTAATTTATCATCTTTAGTTAAATTTAATAAAGTTGTAAAATCAACATGTTCTGAATTAATTTTTTCATTGTCTCTATTAGTTTGACTATTTTCTTTAGAGTAATTTAATATGAATGACATATAATCGTTAACTTTAAGAGAAATTCCTGTATCAAAGATATTTTCTCCTTTACTACCATATCTGTACCCAATATTCCCATTAGTTTTCTCTATAGAGTCTTTTGTAATAATATTAACAAGTCCTCCAGTAAAACCATCACCATAAAGTACACCATTACCACCAGGTAAAATTTCAATTCTTTCAATTGATGATAAAGCGATAGAATTTAGAGGTAGTGTTCCATGATTTATATCAACAGGATTAATAGATGTACCATCAACTAAGACTTGAACAGTTGCTTTTGAATTAATACCACTACCTCTCATTTGAATTGACTCTCCTACAGAGTTTCTTGTAATAGTAATTAAAGGTGAACTATTTAAAGTTTCAGTAACATTTTTAAAATTCTTTTCAGAAATTTCTTCTTTTGTTATTATTTGAATATTTTTTGGTGTATTTTGTATAGAATCTTCATATCCAACAGAAGATATAACACTTTTTTCTAAAAATACCCCATTTTCTTCTAGCTCCATAGAATAATTTAAAGTAGAAATTAAAATCCCCAATGAAATAAAATATTTGTTCATAATCCCTCCGTTATAAAAATATTTGTTTGTCAAAATAATATTAGCACAACGTATTTAAATTTGCAATAAAATATATTTAAAAAATAAAATATTTGATTATCAAAATAAATTGTGCTAAAATAGTATAAATTATAGAGGGAGGATATTTATGAGGAAAAAATTATATTTAATATTAGGGTGTTTATCTTTGGTTTTAGGAGCTATCGGAGTATTTTTACCTCTTTTACCAACAACTCCCTTTGTACTTTTAGCTGCATTTTTATTTGAAAGAAGTTCCGAAAAATTTCATAGATTGTTATTAGAAAATAGAATATTTGGAAAATATATAAAAGATTATACGCAAAAAAAAGGAATAACATATAAAAATAAAATTATTGCAATAAGTGTAATGACTTTAGGAATGGGGAAAGGTTTTCTTTCAATGCAAAATATTTATGGACGTGCATTTCTTTTAATAGTATATTTAGTAGTTTTAACTCATATTTTAAAATTAAAAACATTGAAAGAAAATTAAATTATAGAAGAGTTAACTTTCAAAGTTATATATATTTTATTAATAGATTAAATCGATAAATTAGTATATAATATAATGTATTTATATTGTGAGGTGATTGCTTTGAAATGAGTTAACTGAGGATGGGACTTTTAGGTTAAAAGTTAAAAATTTATTTGGCAAAGTGTTGTCTTAAAATATAAGTTAGGGAGAAGTACAAAATGAAAAAAATATTATTTTTACTAATAATTTTATCAACAATTTTATTAGGAAAGGATATCAAAACTAATGAATTACTAAAAAATCTTAATAATCCTGAATGGATTATAGTTGATACAAGAGATAGTAATGAATATAATGGATGGAATTTATCTAATCTAAAAATAAATGGACATATAAAAGGAGCTACTGATTTGTCTGCTAATTGGTTAAAGGCAAAATATTTAAGCTCTAGTAATAAAGAGATATTAAAGCAAAGAGTTTTAGAAAAAGGAATTATACCAGAAAAAAATATTGTTTTATATGGAACATCTACAGAAATGAAAGATGTAGAGAAATACTTAAAAGAAAATGGTGTAAAAAATATTTATTTTTATGATTTTGAAAAAAATAAAGATTATGATAGATTACCTTTTGAAACATACGAGAATTATGAAATTTTAGTTCCAGCAACTTGGGTAAAAAATGCTATGGACAAAAATGAGATTAAGATTTTTGAAGTATCTTGGGGAAGTATAAAGGATGCTGCTGTATATTTAGCAGGGCATATTCCAGGAGCTCCGCATATTAATACAGATAGTATTGAACCACCACCAAAGTGGATGTTAAATACAGATGAAAATTTAATTAAATTTGCTGAAGAGATGGGAATTTCTAAAAATGATAGAGTTGTTCTTTATGGTGAAAATGTTATGGCATCATATAGATTAGCTATAATTTTAAAATATCTTGGAGTAAAAGATGTAAGAGTTTTAAATGGTGGTTTAGATGCTTGGAAAGATATGGGATACAAAACAGAAATGGGAATTGTTAAACCAACCCCAATTAAAGATTTTGGATCTAAAACTCCTTTAAATAAAAGTTTAATAGTAAATGAAAATGGAGCAAAGCAAGTTTTAAAAGATAATAAAAATTCAAAACTTTTAGTAGATATTAGATCATACAATGAAAGAATTGGAAAAGAATCAGGATATTCATATATGGATAGAAAAGGTAGAATTACAGGATCTGTATGGGGAAAATCTGGAACTAAATCAACAACATTGGAAGACTATAGAAATATTGATAACACAATGAGAAACGGTTATGAAATTATCTCTATGTGGTCTGGATTAGGAATTAATACAAATAAAGAGTTAACATTTTTCTGTGGATCAGGATGGAGAGCAGCAGAAGTATTATTTTATTCTCAAGTGATGGGATTAAAAAATAATGCTCTTTATTCCAATGGTTGGATGGAATGGAGTGAAGATAGTTCAAATCCAATTGAAACAGGGATAGAGAACTAAATAGCAAAAAGCAGCTTAATAAATAGGCTGCTTTTTCTTTATTTTTAAATTACTGGGATTCTTAAAAGATATAAAAAATCTTTTTTACTTTTAAACATAATTAAATCTGTGAATGTTAAATAAAATTCATTTTTTGGTGAGTATTCATTTTCTTTTATCCAATTCAAAAGATTTTCAACAATATTTTGCTCTTCAAAAGCACCTTTACCATAAACACAAGCATATTTTCCTTTAGGAATAACTATTGATTTATTTGTATGATTTTCTTTCATACTAGCAATAAGACAATCTTTAGTAAATCTGTTTTTTTTCCAATTATTAAAGGAAACCTTAAACCCTCTTAAAATAGGCGTTAAATTATTACTAATTTCAAAATTATCAATATTTTTTAATGTTTTGCTTAATTCTCCTAAAGAATGAACAGGGTCATTATAAATAATCCCTTTAATATCAGCAGTTTCATCTATAAAGGGAATACCAACCTTTTTTTCTAATTGAAAATTTTCTTTAAATTTATTCCAACTTTCAACCAGTTCTTTTTCTGTATTTTTTAATTTTTTTATTTCTAATTTTGTTTCTAATAACACTTTTTCAAATAGTTGTAAAGTGTGTTCATAATCCATATTTTCAAAATGACTTTTTATATATTCAATAGAAAATCCTAAATGTCTCATATGACTAATTACTTTTAATGTAATTATTTGCATAGGTGTATAGTAACGGTAATTAGTATCGTCATTTTTAAAAGCTGGAGAAAGTAAACCAACCTTATCATAATATCGTAGAGTTGATATTGGAATATTCGTAGATTTAGAAACTTCTCCTATTGTAAAAAATTCATCAAACATATTATCTCCTAATAATTTTTTTTATATATATTTTCGTATCATTAACTAAATAATAGAAAACAGGAATAACAATTAATGTAAATAAAGTAGCAGTGGAAAGTCCAAATATAACAACAAAGGACATTCCTGCGTACATTTCTGAGCCATCACCATTACTTATAGCTAAAGGAATCATTCCCAAAACAGTAGTTAAAGTAGTCATAAGAATTGGTCTAAGTCTTGTTTTACCGGATACAATAAGAGCTCGGTTAATATTATCACCAGCTTCTCTTCTAATATTTATAAAATCAATTAAAACTATAGCATTATTAACGACTATTCCAGCAAGCATTACAAAACCAACAGCAACCATAGCATCAAGATTAACCCTAAATAAAGCTAAACTGTATAGAGCACCCATAGTTGAAAGAGGAATTGAAAGCAAAATAATAAATGGAAGAATAAAAGATTCAAATTGCCAAACTAAAATAAAATAGATTAAGAATATGGCAACTAAGAAACTTATAAAAAGTTGATTTCCCATATCAGCCATATCAGCACTATCTCCACCAAATCCAAAAGAAATACTTTCAGGGACACCTAAATTATTAAACGTTTCTATAATAGAGTTTTTAGCACTTTGTAAATCAAATCCATTTTCTAAGTTAGCATAAAGAACAACTTTCTTTTTTTTATCTTTTTTTTCAATCTTAGATGGACCTTCTTCTAAAACAAGGTTAGCTATGTCAGAGATTCTGATATTTTTTCCATTATCTAAAGTAATCCGAGAGTCCATTAGTAGTTTTGTAGAAGTTCTATATTTTTTTTGAAGTTGTACGGTCACATCAATCTCTTGATTATCACTATTTATCGTGATTGGCTGTCCTCCTAAAATTTGAGTTTTAATCATTAGTGCTAGACTTTCAATGTCAACTCCATAAAATTTAGCTTTTTCTCTATCCACAATAATCTTCCCTTCAGGTTTTCCTCCTTCAAAAGAAGAGGAAATATCTGTTATTCCATTGATATAGTACATTTTTTCTTTTAACTTTTCAGATATTTCTTTTAGTTGTGATTCATTATCAGAGTAAAGTTCAAATTCAACATCGTAAATACCATCAGAACCGAATACATAAGAAGGAACAACAGTTAAAATAACGTCTGGAATACCTGTAAAAGTTAATCTTAAATTTTTAACAATTTCTTGTAAACTTTCCTTTCTAGATGTTTTTAGTCCAGCGTTTATATTTAAAATAGCATTGCTAGTATCTCCAGACATAGTATATGAGTTAACAATAGATATATCTTTAACTTTATTTTCTAATATACTTCCAATTCTATTACTCATATTTATATCGGCACTAGAAGGAAGTTTCGCAACAACAGCAAATCTTCCTTCATCAGTTGTAGGAATAAATCCTCCGCCTAACGTTGAAGCTGCAAAAATAGAACCTATAAAAAGTAGTATAGTTAAAATAGCAGTAATTCCTCTATTTTTAATAGCCCATCTTAGAATTGAAAGATATATTCTTTTTAGTTTTTTTATAAATTTTCCTTCTGAGTTTATATCTTTTTTTTCATTCAATATTTTACTTGAAAGCATAGGAACAAAAACTAAGGCAACAATTAATGAAGCAAATAATGAATAAGAGATAGAATATGAAAGATCTTTGAATTGTTCCTTAGCCATTCCCTCTTGAAAAACTATTGGTAAAAATACAGAAACTGTTGTTAAAGTTGATGCTAAAACAGGAAGGCCCATTTCAGCGGCTCCATCTTTAGCGGCTTGAACTCTATTCTTCCCAAGTTCACTCATATGTCTATATATATTATCTAAAACAACAACAGAGTTATCAACAAGCATACCAATTCCTAAAGATAATCCCATTAGTGAAACCAGGTTTAGTGTTAAACCTTGGGCATTTAAAAGAAAAAATGTAAAAATAACAGATATTGGTATAGCTACAGCAATAACTATAGTAGCAGATATACTTTTTAAAAACAAATACAATATACCTGAAGCTAAAATTAAACCAATAATTCCAGTTTCTTTAACATTATTTATTGAATTATTAATTGTAATTGTAGAGTCAAAGTCGTAATCGATAGTAGAATTTAAAGGTAGGGAGTTTTTAACTCCTTTTAAAGTCTTATTAATAGAATCTACAATTTCAATAGCGTTCCCATCATCAGTTTTAGCAACAACGATAACTAGACCATCGGAACTATTTTTTCTAAATAAACTAGAAGGGTCTTTAGTATCAATTCTAATATCTGCAACATCTTTTAGTCTTAGAAGATGACCGTTATCATTTTTTAAAATAATATTTTCAATTTCTTGAGGAGTTTTTAATTCTCCTTGAACTTTTATATAAAACTCTTTTTCACCTTCTTTAACTTGTCCACCAGGAATAGTAGTACTTGCCCTAGATATTAAATTAGAAACTTCTAAAATTCCAAGGTTATAGTTTTCAAGTTTTTCAGGATCAATTTCGACTAAAACCTCTTGTTCTTTACCACCAAAAATTATAATTTGCGAAACACCTTCGATTCTTTCTAAAAGTGGTTTTAAACTATTTTCAGCATAAGTTCTAACTTCCATGGGGTCTCCTCCAGACATAGTTAAAACAGCAGCTGGAATAGAACCCATAGATTGTTCTCTAATAGAAGGTTCTTCAATATCTTCAGGTAATTTATTTTTTATTTGGTTAATTTCATTTTGTATTAAAGTTATTTTTGTTTCGATGTCAGTTCCATATTTAAATTTTACATTTATTTTTGATGTCTCTGAACTTGATGTAGAAGAATATTCTGTGATACCATCAACATTTGGAAGAATATCTTCAACTTTTTTGGTAATCATTTTATCAACATCTTCAGGAGTAGCTCCTTTCCACTCAATAGTAATTCTAATGGTTGGGTTAGATGTATTTGGCATTAGTTCTATTGGCATTTTTGATAGACCTAATAGACCAAAGAATATCATAGATATTATAATCATTGTTGCTGTTGCAGGTTTTTTTATAGAAAATTCAGAAAGTAATCTCATGACTAAATCTCCCTCACTTTATCGTTATTATTAAGAAGATATTGTCCTTGAACAACAACTTTATCTCCTTCTTTAAAATTCTCAAAATATATTTCTTGAAGATTTCCTTGAGAGATACCACGATCAACTTTATAAATAATGGATTGATTGTCACGAATAACTGCAATATATGAGTAAAGATCTTTAATCATAACAGCTTCTTGAGGAACAAAAAGTCCATTAATTTCCATTTGCTCCATTTCTACTTTACCATACATCCCTTTTAAAATAGATTTGTCATTATTAGGAATTTGTATTTTAATATTATATTTTTTTGTATTAGTATCAGCAGATAAATTTATTTCACTAACTTTTCCAATAACGGTTTTATCTAAATCTGAAATATAAACTTTAGCTTCTTTTTCAGGAGTTATATTTTTAATATCTTCTCCATTTACAGCAATTTTTATTTCCATTATATTATTTTCAATCACAGTTAACAGCTTAGAATTAGAAGATATTTTTTCGTTATTTTTAATATCCAAATCCGTTATGACTCCAGATATATCAGATTTTACAAAAAGTCTTTTATAATTATCATTGGCTCTTATAAAATTAGCTTCTGCAATTTTTAATTCACCTAAACTTTGCTCCATATTATTTTTAGATTGAAGATACAGTTCCTCTGAAATAAGTTTCTTTTCAAATAAATTTTTATATTTTTCAAAGGAAATCTTAGATGTATTATAATTTGATCTAGATTTAATTAGTGTACCTTCTGCTTCAAAATAGCTAGCTTCAGTAGCCGCATCTGTTAAAGTTAAAATAGTTGTTTCTGAATTAATTATATCTCCATTTTTATATTTAATATTTTTAGCATAACCTCCAGTAGGAGTTATAATACTAATCTCTTTTAAGGGATTTATATCACCATTATAAATTTTAGTATTTTTAATATTTTGGATTTTTAATTCTTGAACCTTAACATCTTTGATAATTTCAGATTTTACCTCTTGAGTAGCTTTTTTATCTTTACATCCAACTAAAATTAGAGTAAAAAAAAGTGTAAGTAATATTTTATTCATTAAATCCTCCTGTATTATTTTAAAAGTGATAGATATTGTTGATAATATAAGAAGTAATCAAGTTGAGAGTTTATATGAGTAATTTGAGCCTCTCGAAGTTGTGATTCACTTTTTAAAAAATCAACAGAGTCAATAATTCTATTAGAAAATTTCTCTTTATCAATATTAAATGTTTCAAAAGCTGTTAAAAGAGCCTTTTCATTTGTAATAATAACTTCTTTAGCTGTTATTAAATCTAAATAAGCAGTTTTAATCTGTTTTTTTAATATCTCTAGTGAATCTATTTTTGAAATTTTTTGCTTTTCAATCTCTAAAGTTGACTCTTTATAACTATCAATGCTACTTCCAAAGTTAAAAATATCCCATTTAAAAGTAATCCCAACTCTCCATTCCCAGTCATTATTAGATTTTGAAAAACTTGACTCCTCTAAAGATTCATAACCGTACTCTAAATCTACTTTAGGAAGGAAACTGCTTCGATTACTTTTGGAATTATACTCACTAATTAAAATATTTTTATCTAGTTTTTTAGAAAGAGTACTATTTGATAAAGCTCTTTCAGTATCTTTTTTTAAATCAATATTTATTGGCATAAAATTTGAAAAATTCATTTCTTTTAAAGTTATATTTTCTTCAATATTTAACCCTAAAAGATTTTTTAAAGTAAGTTCTTGAGCAATAATATTATTTTTAATTTTAAGGATTGATGTTTCAGTTTGATATAATGATGTTTCAATTTTCAAAACTTCACTTTTATCGATAAGACTAAGATTGTAAAATTCTTGTTGTTTTTTTAATTCTTCTTGTTTCTCTTTTTGAGAAGTCTTATATACATTCAAAGTTTTCTTAAGTTGAAGACAGTTAATATAAGTTTGAATAACATCTAACTCTAAATTAATATTTTGAGTAGTATAGTTATTTTCTTCAAACTCTCTAAGAGCTTTACTACTTTTAATATTATAGTAAAGTTCACCACCTGTAAAAATAGGCTGTGATAAATAAATACCATTTTGAAAAGAACTATTTAAGTTTTTTGATTCATCATGATCAATGTACATAGTTTGTGCTCTAAGAGAGGGAAGAGCATTTTTAATTTTTACATTTTCATTTAATTTTTTTTGTTTTACAGTAATATTTTTTTCTTTGAGTTGTCGGTTGTTTTTTTTAGCTAAATCAATAGATTTATCCAATGTTAACTCTATAGAAAAAGTAACTATATTTAATGTTAAAAATAGTAGTAGATATTTTTTCATAGTTTCTCCTTATTAAAAATTAATTTCACAATATGAGATTATAAACTATAAAGTAAGTTGAGAGTCAAGAAATTTAGATAATCAAAATAATAAAAATAGAACTTTATTTGACAAAATGAATTTTAATAGGGTATATAAAGTTACTAAGAATTTGAATAAAATTCTAAAGAGGAAATACCGTCCGCCTATCTGAAAACAGATGACCGGGGTAGACTAAAAACGGAGGTATAACGTTATGGCTATCAAGTATGTTCCAGAACCATTTAGAATTAAAATGGTTGAAACAATTAAAATGACTACACCAGAAGAGAGAGCAGAAAAAATTAAAGAGGCTAATTATAATCTTTTTAATTTAAGAGGAGAGGATGTTTACATTGATTTATTAACGGATTCAGGAACTAATGCAATGAGTCAAGATCAATGGGCAGGGGTAATGAGAGGTGATGAAGCGTATGCAGGAGCTTCAAGTTATTTTAAATTAGTAAATACTGCTAAGGATATTTTTGGATATGAATTTATTCAACCAGTGCATCAAGGAAGAGCAGCAGAAAAAGTGTTATTTCCAACTTTTTTAAAGTCAGGACAATATGCAATTTCAAATATGTTTTTTGATACAACAAGAGCACATGTTATACTAGCAGGAGCAAGACCTTTAGATTGTGTAGTCCCAGAGGCAAAAGATCCAGGTAAAAGATCTAAATTTAAAGGAAATATGGATGTTGAAAAAATGGAAAAATTAATACAGGAGTATGGCCCGGAAAAAATAGGATTAGTAGTATTGACTATTACAAATAACTCTGCTGGTGGACAACCTGTTTCAATGAAAAATGCTCGAGAAGTCGCAGCTATTTGTAAAAAATATAATATACCATTAAATATAGATGCAGCACGTTATGCAGAAAATGCATATTTTATAAAAAGAGATGAGCCTGAATGTGCAAACATGTCGATAAAAGATATAATAAAAGAGATGTTTTCTTATGCAGATTTCTTCACTATGTCAGCAAAAAAAGATACAATAGTTAATATGGGAGGACTAATAGGAGTAAAGAATGCTGTAGAAAATGCAGATATGATCTTAAAAATAAAAGCAAATTGTATAAGTTTTGAAGGATTTACAACTTATGGAGGACTTTCGGGAAGAGATTTAGAAGCACTGGCTATAGGATTATTAGAAGGAATTGATGAAAACTTTTTAAGATATAGAATTGGACAGATGGAGTATTTAGCTTCTCGTCTTGATGATGCAGGAATTATATATCAATCTCCAGTTGGTGGACACGGTGTATTTGTAGATGCTTCAAAAATTTTCCCAAATATACCATTTAATGAGTTTCCAGGGCAAGTCTTAGCTATAGAACTTTATAAAGAAGCTGGAATTAGAAGTTGTGATATAGGATCTTACATGTTAGGAAATGATCCAGATACAAATGAGCAATTAGAAGCAGATTTTGAATTTACAAGACTTGCTATTCCTAGAAGAGTTTACACACAAGCTCATTTAGATGTAATAGCAGATGCTCTAATAGCGATAAAAGAGAGAGCTCATGAAATCACAAGAGGATATAGAATAACTTGGGAACCACCGATATTAAGACACTTCCAAGCTTCCCTAGAGATTATAGAAGATTAAAAAATAGTCTAGGGAGGGTTAATGGAAGATATAAAGAATAGTGTAGAAACGGTTTTAATAGATGATAATAATAGAGATGGTTTTAAATCAAAATTTGGATTTATTTTAGCTTGTATTGGTTCAGCAGTTGGAATGGGAAATATTTGGATGTTTCCATATAGAGTTGGGCAATTTGGAGGAGCAGCATTTCTTATTCCGTATTTTACATTTGTTCTTTTAATAGGATTTACAGGAGTAATAGGTGAAATGACACTAGGGCGTTCTATGGGAACTGGCCCACTTGGAGCTTTTGAAAAAGCTTTTAAACAAAGAGGACTAAAAGGAGGAACAATAATAGGATTAATACCTGTTATAGGATCGTTAGCTATAGCCATTGGATATGCTATAGTTGTTGGTTGGATATTAAGGTATTGTGTTGCCTCTCTTTCAGGAGTAATCATTGAATCACAACCAGGTCCTTACTTTGGAGCTTTAGCTTCAGATTTTGGGAGTATACCTTGGCATATAGCAGGTTTATTACTAACTTTTTCATTAATGGCTATGGGAATAGCAGGAGGAATCGAAAAAGTAAATAAAATATTGATGCCAGCATTTTTTGGATTATTTTTATTTTTAGCTATTAGAATATATATGTTACCGGGGGCGGAACAAGGCTATAGCTACTTATTTAATCCAGATTGGTCAGCTCTTAAAGATATGAGAACTTGGGTTTTTGCTTTAGGACAAGCATTTTTTTCCTTATCTTTAGCTGGATCAGGAACTGTTGTTTACGGAAGTTATTTAAGTAAAAATGAAGATATAGTTAATTCAGCTTTAAATGTTTCTTTCTTTGATACATGTGCGGCAATGTTGGCTGCACTTGTAGTTATTCCAGCGGTATTTGCTTATGGACTTGAGCCTGGGGCAGGTCCAGGTCTTATGTTTGTTACTCTTCCTACAGTATTTCAAAATATGCCTGGTGGACAAATAATTGCTATAGTATTTTTTATAGCAGTGTTATTTGCAGGAGTAACTTCTCTTATGAATTTATTTGAAACTCCTGTTGAAGCTTTACAAAGTCGCTTGGGATTATCAAGATTAAAATCTATTGGAATTGTTGCGGTAGTTTCATTTATAGTTGGAGTTTTTCTTGAAGGAGATGGATTATCTCCATGGATGGATTTTGTTTCGATATATATAATTCCATTAGGTGCACTTTTAGCAGGACTTGTAATCTATTGGATTTGTAAATCTGGATTTGCAAGAGAACAAGTACAAATTGGAAGAGAAAAAAAAGTTGGAGCTTGGTTTGAACCAGTAACAAAATATTTATTTTGTGGAATAGCAATAATAGTTTATATTATGGGAATTCTTTATGGAGGAATAGGATAAAGTAATATTTAAATATAATCAAAGGTTGTAGAAATGAAAATTTCTGCAACTTTTTTTGTTAAGATGGTATAATATAAAAAAATAAATTGGAGGAAAATTGTGGAGAATAAAATTTTAAATGATAAAGTAAAAGAAAAAAGATTTGAATTGATATTAAGAATATTTGATAAAATTGATTTTCAAAGAATTGAAGTTCCTGAAGAATATAGTGAAGATACTTTTTTTGATTTTTTAAAATGGAAAATAGGGACAAGTATATCTTTTAGATATGATAAACAATTAAATTTTATATATAGTCAAAAAAATGAAGGTTTACAGGAAAAGCTACTAAAAAATTTAGAATATGATTTTAGACAGGAACAGTTTGAAATTTTGTCAAATATCTATTTTGAATTCGGAAAAAAATAAAGGTAACAAAGGCTCTTTACAGTAAAAAAGTTATAAAAAAGGAGTGATGATATGAAGCTTCAAGAACGTAAAGAGTTGGTAGAGGTTGCCCTAGGAAAAAGAGCAGCTGATTTAGTTTTAACAAATGGAAATCTTATAAATGTTTTTACTGGAGAAATTTATAAAGCAAATATTTATATTTATAAAGAGTATATAGCTAATGTAATACCTATAGAAGAAGATACTTTTATTATAGGAGAAAATATTGTAGATTTAAAAGATAAGTATGTGGCTCCAGGGTTTATTGATTCGCATGTTCATATAGAGAGTAGTCATTTAACTCCTAATAATTTTGCAAAAGTTGTTATACCTAAGGGAACAACGACTATAATTGCTGATCCTCATGAAATCGCAAATGTTTTGGGAATAGATGGAGTAAAATATATGATTGAAAAATCAAAAGGATTACCAATGAATCAATATTTTTTAATTCCTTCTTGTGTTCCTTCTGTATTAGGATTAGAAAATGCAGGAGCTGAATTTGCACCAAATGATATAAAAAATATGTTTAATTTAGAACGAGTTTTAGGACTTGGAGAAGTAATGGATTTTATGGGAGTAATAAATCAAAGCAAAAGAATGACAAAAATAATAGATGTTGCAATAAGAAAGGGAGTTTTTGTACAGGGGCACGCTCCTGGTCTAAAAGGTAAAGCTTTAGCAGGTTATATTTGTGGGGGACCAATATCATGTCATGAATCTACAGATGGAACAGAAGCTTTAGATAAGTTGAGAAAAGGGATGTTTTTAGATGCGAGAGAAAGTTCAATTTCTAAAAATATAGCAAACATAGTAAAAGTAATAAAAACAATAAAAGCACCTAGAAATTTAACTCTATGTACTGATGATAGAGAGGCTGGAGATCTTTTAAAAGAAGGAAGTGTTAATCATTGTGCAAAGGTAGCTGTAAAAGCCGGATTAGATGCTATAGATGCAATAAAAGCAATAACTTTGAATCCTGCTCAAGAATACAAATTGGATAAAATAGGAGCTATTGCACCAGGTTATTTTGCAGATATAGCAGTATTAGATAGTATTAGGGATTTTAATGTGGTAAAAACTTTTTTTAAAGGAAAGTTAGTAGCAAAAGATGGAAAGCTAATAGAAGAAATTACTTCTAAAATTTTAGAAGTAGAAGAGTTAAATAGCATTCATTTAAAAAATCTTAAATTAGAAGATTTTATGATAAAAGCTCCAATAGAAAATGGAGAGCTCGAAATAGAAGCTCTTGTTTATTTAAATAAAAATGATTTATTAACAGAAAGAAAAAAATTGAAAGTAAAAGTTTTAAATGAGTATGTTGATATTTCAGATTCTCCAGAATTAAATTATGTTGCGATAATAAATAGGCATAAGAAGATTGATAATATCTCACTTGGAGTAGTAAAAAATTTTCATTTAAAAAAAGGAGCAGTAGGAACAACCTATTCCCACGATAGTCATAATTTAACAATTATATATAATAATCCATTGGAAGCACTAATAATATCTGAAAAAATAAAAGAAATAGGAGGTGGTATTGTAGTTGCAGAGAAAGCAAAGGTTTTAAAAGAATTACATTTACCAATAGCAGGAATGTTATCTAAAAATTCAGCAGAAGTTTTATCAGATGAAATAAAAGAAATGAATTCTATTTTAAAAGAAATGGGAATAGAGGCTGAGTCACCTATAACTAGACCTAGTACAATTGCATTGATAGTTATACCAGATGTAAAAATAAGTGATTTGGGCTTAATTGATGTAAAAACTCAAGAAATTATAAAGTTATTTGATGAACACGGTATAAATAATATATTTTAATTACAAAGGAGAAAAGATGATAGTTAAAGCAGTTTTTGATATTAATCAAGAAGAGCGTTGGTCTGTTCTTATAGGAAATTTAAAAAATGTAGTTAATGGAATAAGAGAGTTAGGTTCGGAATATTGTTTAGAAGTAGTTATTATGGGGACAGCTATTAATGGTATAAAAAAATTATCAGGTATATTAAAAAAAGAGGAACTGGAAGAATTAGTTGAAAAAAATGTAATATTTTCAGTTTGTAATAACACAATGAAAAAATATAATGTAAAAAAGGAAGATCTTTATGATTTTATAAAAGTTGTTCCTGCAGGTGTAATAGAGTTAATTTTGAAGCAACAAGATGGGTATAGTTATATAAAACCTTAAAATAAAATGGCAACCAACTTTTAAATTGGTTGCCATTTTGCTTAAAGATAGTTAATACTATCTAAAAT
This sequence comes from Cetobacterium somerae, assembly GCF_022430525.1. NCBI lineage: Bacteria > Fusobacteriati > Fusobacteriota > Fusobacteriia > Fusobacteriales > Fusobacteriaceae > Cetobacterium > Cetobacterium somerae. The sequence continues at coordinate 58,092 of NZ_CP092522.1, forward strand.
ATAACTGGGTTTATATATGGTGTTAATTTCATTTCCGGTAGCTTCACCACTTAAAACTAAGATTGTATCACAATTGTTTATATTTCCACAGGCTATGTCTGTATATAATCGATCTCCTACAATAACAATATCTTTTTTATCCAATCCTAACTTTTCAAGAGCATATTCTAGCATTATAAAATTAGGTTTTCCAAAATAGATTGGTTGCTTTCCAGTACAAACTTCGATCATATTGCAAATTGCTTTGCAATCTGGAAGATAAACTTTATTTTCAATCGGATAAACTAAATCTTCATTAGCAGCAAAGTATTTAATATCTTTTTTTAATAATTGACAAGCAGTTTCAAGTTTTTTAAAATCTAACTCTGTATCTAAAGCGATAATTAATATATCAATATTGTGATTATTAAAATCAGATATCTCATTTACAACTTGTATTCCTTTATTTCTATATAAATCTTTATATTCTTCAGTTCCAATGATATAAACTTTTTTATCACTATAATTTTTTTCAATATGTGATAGTAAAACCATTCCTGCAGTTATTATTTCATTTAATTCAGACTCAATTCCAAACTCTTTAAACTTTTCAACATATTTTTTAGGATTTTTTGATGAATTATTTGTAAAAAAACTTATTTTTTTTCCATTCTTTCTTAACTCTTCTATTTTTTCTTTTGCACCTGGAATCAGAGTGTTTCCAAGTAAGATTGTACCATCGATATCAAAAAGATATCCCTTATATTGTTTCATTAAATTTGTATCTCCTTTATTCTTTTTAAATCATCTAAAAGTATTTTTTTATCTGTTGTTGGGGAATATTCCAAAACTAATTTGCTATTTGGGGTTTCTAAAAGGATTTTTTTTAAAATTTCGACACCATTAAATATACCATGAAAAATAGACTGATGAAGATCCTTTTCGCCATCATTACTGTGAATATGATATGCTATAATATTATTTTTTAAAGTTTCTAAAACTTCATCTAAATTCCATTTATTAGCTAATAGATGACCAATATCAATTAAAACTTTAAGATTTTTTTGTAGAACTAATTTTTCAAATTCTTTTTGAGAGTAAATCATATTTTTTCCAATACCAACATTTTCAACTAGTATTTGAACTCCGATTTCTTTTCCTAAAAGTAATAATTCATCTAACTTTTTTTCAATCTCTTTTTTAGAACTGTCTTTTCTTTTAGCTTCATTTGTATGAAGAACAAGAAATTCACCATTATTTTTTTTACAACAAATTAAAGCTTCAACAAAGTTTAGTTTAAGTTCTTCCCACAAGATATTGCTACAATCAATATTAAAGAATCTATAGGGACCATGAAAAGATACATTTTCTAATTTCGCATGTTTAATTAAAAAATTAAATTTTTCTGTATGATTAAAATCTCTAGGTTCTAAAAAAAATTCTAAATTTTTTAAATCATACATTTCAATAAAGTTAAGTGTTTCTTCTTTTGTGTTATTATAAAATATAAGATCACTTACAAATATATTATTTTTCATATTTCTCCTTATTTAATTAAGTTTGTTATTTTTTCTTCAACTTCTTTTAAAGCTTGCTCTGCTTTTTTTTCACCACTTAAAATAACATCTCTAACATCGATTAATAATTGTTCTGCTTGAAGTGCGTTAGTTCCTGAGAAACTAGCCCATTTCCCCATATCTGTAAGTTGCTCATTAGCTACTCTCATAAGTTGATTTTCATTTAAAAATTTTGCAATACCGCTATTTTCATTTTGGATAGCAGATGGTAAATAACCAGTTCCTTTAGTCCATTTCTCAGAAGCTTCTTCTTCCAATAAATATTTCATAAATTTCCAAGAAGCTTTTTGTTCTTCAGAATTATCTGTCATAATCATTAACATATTTCCACCAGCAGGTAATCTTCTTTCTTTTCCATTAAATAAAGGGAATTTTTCACCGATTATTTTAAAGTTAGCTGTTGATTCAAAATTATCCCTTTTTCCAATTGTAGTTATAACCATTCCAAGTTTACCATTTAAAAATGTTTGAAATCCTTCATCATTAGAAGCATGTAAAGCTATATTGTCCTGAACCATATCAGCTAAGTATTGATATGCTTCAGAAGCTTCTTTAGAGGCAAATGTTGGAATAGTTTTTCCATCTTTTTCTATCAAAATTTTACCTCCATTTCCCTCAATTAAAGCTTGTTGAGCCCAATTATCAGCATACTCTTGAACAAATAATCCCATATTTCCTGTTTTTTCTTTTATTATTTCTGAATATTTACGAACAGTTTCCCAATCTTTAGGAGTATTTGCTATATCTATTCCAGCTTCATTCATAAGATCTGAATTAATATACATGATAGGATTGCTTATTGAGTATGGAATTCCAACTTGTTTTCCATTAACTTGCCCAAGTTCTAATATATTTGATAAAAAACTATTATTTAAATAATTTTTATCTTCAGGAAAATATTTTTCTATAATTTCTTGAGCTGTTACGTAATCAAAATTATCATTTGCATAATTTAAATATGAATACCCCATTTGAACAATGGCAGGTTTCTTTCTAGCAGCTACAGCTACTTGTAAATTTTGTGTCAATCCTTTATACATATCAGGATTGAATTTTTCTATAACTTTTATATCAGAATTTTTTTCATTAAAATTTTTAACGAGTTCTTTTATTGTCCCACCTCCAAAACTTTCAGATGCAACATGCCAATATTCAATTTCAATAGGCTTATTTGATATTATAGTTTTTTCTTCTTTTTCACATCCTACTAAAAATAGACTCCCTAAAATAATTCCTTTTAAAATATTTTTCTTCAAAATTATCCCTCCACCTTTAAATTTTTCTCTGTTTTAATATCAAAATAGCTACATTTTGTTATATCAATTTCTAAATAAATCTTTTGATTTTTTTTAATATCTTGGTCATTTTTAATAGATGCTTTAATATTTTCATTTCCAATAGAAACTGAGACACATTTTTGATTTCCATAGTTTTCGACTCTTGTTACTTCTCCTTGAATTCTATCAAAAGCATCTTCAGTGTGAACTAAAATATGTTCAGGTCTAATACCAACATATATTAAGTTTCTGTTATTTAAATTAGGGATTACATTTTCATTATTGAATATACACTTATCATTTATATAAAGTTTTTTATTAGCAATTTTACCTATCAAAATATTCATAGGCGGAGTTCCAATAAATTTTGCTACAAATATATTTGCTGGATTATTGTAAACTTCTTCAGGGGTGTCTATTTGCTGTAAGTCTCCTTTATTTAAAATTGCTATTCTATGACCAATTGTCATAGCTTCAATTTGATCATGAGTAACATAAATAAATGTAGGTCTATTTATTTCGTGTAGCTTTATAAGCTCTTCTCTAGATGAGTTTCTAAGTTGAACATCTAAATTTGATAAAGGTTCATCTAGTAAGAAAAAATCAGAATTTTTTACAGCAGCACGACCAAGAGCTACTCTTTGTCTTTGTCCTCCAGATAATTCTTTAGGATACCTTTTTTCTAATCCTTGAAGATTTAATATTTTTATGACCTCAGTTGTTCTTGTATTGATTTCAGTTTTATCTACTCCATTCATCTTTAAACCGAATATTATATTATCCCATACCGTAAGATGAGGATATAGGGCATAGTTTTGAAATACCATTGCAATATCTCTATCACCAGCTTCTATATCGTTGATTCTTTTATCCCCAAATAATATATCTCCTGATGTAATCTCTTCTAAGCCAGCAATCATTCTTAAAGTTGTACTTTTACCACATCCAGATGGACCCAATAAGACTAATCTTTCTCCAGCATTTATTGTTAAGTTTAAACTATTTACAATTTTTGTATCTCCATAACTTTTTGATACATTTTTAAATTTAATTTCGTTCATATTTACCTATCCTTTTACTCCTGATTTTACAAAACTTGTCATTATTTTTTTCTGGAAGAATGCATACATAATAATTGGAAAAATAATTGTTAATGCTGCAATTGCCATTGTTACACCCCAATCATTTCCACCTTCAGAACTTATAAACATCTGAAGAGCTAAAGATAGTGTGTAGTTTTTCTTTTCACTTAAAATTAATAAAGGCCAAAAATACTCATTCCATGAGTTTATAAAAAATAGTATTCCCATAGATATAATAGAATTTTTAATCATTGGTAAAATAATATGATATAAGACTTTAGTTTCTTTAATTTTATCTAATTTAGTTACTTCGAGAATAGATTTAGGGATTCCTTTCATATTTTGTATAATCATAAATATTCCCATTCCATCAGCTAATTGAGGAAGAATAACTCCTAAGCTTGAATTTAAAAGTCCAATCTCAGAAATCATAAGATAATTAGGTATCATAGTTACTGTAAAAGGAACAAATAGAGTTCCTAAAATTAGAAAAATTAAGATTTTTTTGCCTTTAAAATTTTTAAAAGTTAAAATATACCCAGCTAAAATACTCGTGATAATTTTTCCAAAAGTTATAGCAGCAGATATAAAAAATGTATTCCATATATATCTTAAAATATCTACATTTTCAAATATATAAGTATAATTTCTAGATGTTATAACTTTAGGAATTATGCTTAAAGGATCTGCAAAAATTTGATCCATGCTTTTAAAAGAGATTGATAACATATATATAAGAGGAAAAATTTGAACTCCTATAATTAGTAAAAATAAGATATGCCACTTACTTTCTTTAATTTTCATAGTAAACTCCTTTTTCTAAAACTTTAATCTTTATAGAAATTAATATAAAGAAGAAAAGCATTGTTATAACAGAAAGTGCTGAAGCTCTTCCTGTTTGAAAAAATGTAAATGCATATTGATAAATACTATATACAAGGTTTGTACTACCATTATTTGGCCCACCTTGAGTTAAAACATTTATGGGGACAAACACCTGCTGTAATCCGTATACAATTGTCATAACGATAACATACAGTGCAGTTGATGATGTCATTGGAATAACAATGTATAAAAATATTTGTAAATTTGAAACTTTATCAAGTTTAGCATTTTCTATAAGTTCAGTAGGAACTTCGAGTATTCCAGCTAATAAAAGAATTAAATTATAACCAAAAATTTTCCAAGCAGTAATAAGAGTTATTAAAACCATTACGAGACCATTAGTTTTTAACCAAAATTGAGGTTTTAAATTTAAGAGCTCATAAATTTTTGATATAGGTCCTATCATAGGATTAAATACCCATACAAAGACTAGTGAGGCTACAACTAACGAAATTATGCTGGGAAAAAAGAACATAGTTCGATAGAATCCTTTAAATTTATTCACTAAAAATGCTAAAATATAAGCAATAATATATGGAAGTATAAAGTTAAATATAATCAATAAACCTATATATATAAGCGTATTTATTAAAGACTTATGGACACTATCTTCTGTTAATATATCTATATAATTTTCAAGTCCAATAAATTTTTTATTTTTACTAATCATATTCCATTGAAAAAAACTTAAATAGAAAGTTTTACAAATGGGATAAAAAATAAAAATGGTAAAAATGGTTAAAGCGGGCATTAGAAATGCTACTGCTAAAAGTGTTTCCTTTTTTTTCATCATGTCTCCTTAAATTATTTTTTCTCAAACTCAAAATATAATATCAGATAGATGTTAAACAAAAATTAATTTAAGGTAAAGATATGTTTAAATTTGTAAAAAAAATGTAAATAAAAAGTTTTATATAAAATTGTAAGTTTATATCACAAAAATATTGATAACCTTGTGAAAATTTATGTTGTTTTATATTATATTCGTGTAATTTTTAAGTTGATTTATGTTAAAAATTAACAAAAAAAGATAAAATATGATAGAATATATAGAAGAATTTATTTTTTTTTAAAAAAATCTAATATTACTAAATTTATTTGTCAGGGAGGAATGAAGTGAAAAAAATAATTTTACTTTTAACACTAGGGGTTACATTAATGGGAGTAGTTAAAGTTATATGGGAAGAAAATCAAATAGAAAGAGTTTATATATTAGATAAGTAAGATAATATGAATTTAAATAGTATTATAATATAAAAAGGTAGATTATATTAATCTACCTTTTAAATTTATTTAATTAAAAAATGAGTAATAATACTATTTTTTTCTAAAATTCCTTCATTTTTTTTAAAATGAATTACTATTGGACCATTATTTAATTTAATTCCATCAGCTGATATAGCTCTAGTTAAATTATATGTTTTTTTATTTGAATCTGTAAAGGTAGCAGTTTCCCAATTGTCATTTGTAATAAGAGTTCCAATAGTTTTATTACCATTAGATATTAGAATAAGTTTTTGATTTTCATTAATTTTAGGAGCTATAAGTGATTGAGTTAGTGGAGCTGATGCCTTTGAGTTTGATTTTGAGGTTAAAGGTTTGCACCCAGCTAAAAATATAAAAGTTGTAGTTAATAATAAAATTTTGAAATTCATAAATGCCTCCTAATTTTTATAAATTTAAACCATGTACTATTTTTTAAGTATAGCATATTTTTACATTAAATTTATATAATTAATCTTAAATTTTTATTAGACATAGTATCGAATTCTTTTAAAATTTCAATTTGAAATTTCAAAAACTCTTCTCTTTTTTCATTGATATTTTGAATTTTAGATATAATTTCAAATTTCTTCATATAATATTCAATTCTCTTATTAAAAAAATTATTTTCTAAAAACCATTCGAGTAAATCTATTTTTCTTTGCTCATCATTGTATTGTTCCATTGTATTCCCCTTGATTGAAAAATTTAAACAAAACTCAAGTATACTTTTTTTGTATGTTTTAAAGTTTATGTATATAAACATTATATAGAAATTATGTTTAATTTTCTATTTGAAATTTTAAAAATTTTTTTTTATTACAAATTTCAAATTATCTAATAGTAATAATATCAAACAACAGATGAAATTATACATAACTTTTACATAAAATTCATAATGAATTAACATAGATAGTATAAAGTGTTATATAAGGAGGGATTATGAAAAAAGAACAAAATTTAACAGGAATTTTATTTTCAATACCATCATTAATAATACTAATAACATTTTATATTTTTCCATTAATGAAAACCGTTTTATATTCTTTTTCATTTACTGATGCAAAAGGACAAATAGTAGAATTTGCAGGAATTGAAAATTTTTATGAACTATTTACAGATTCAACATTTCATCAAAGTATTTTAGTAACTTTAAAATTTTCATTAATAACAGTTTTATTTAGCATGATAATATCTTTATTTTTAGCAATAATATGCAATGAAAAATTAAAGGGGATAAAGTTATTTCGAATTATCTTTTCATCAAGTATGGGAGTATCAGTATCCGCAAGTTCAAGTATAGTTTTATTTTTATTTCATCCAAGTGTTGGATTAATAAATGATATATTAAGTTTATTTGGAGTTTTACCGATAAATTGGTTTACAAGTTCAACCTACGCTATTTGGGCAATATCTTTTGCCACAATATGGATGAATATAGGATTTGGGTTTTTAGTTTTAACAGCTGGATTGCAAAATATAAGTCAAGAGATAGATGAAAGTTGTGAAATTGATGGAGTAGATTATTTTACAAAACTTTTTAAAGTAACTATTCCATTATTGAGTCCAAGTTTATTTTATTTGTTAATCACAACGACTTTAAAAGCTTTTCAAAGTTTTGGTCAAGTAGATATGTTAACTGGTGGTGGACCTGCAAACTCAACTAATTTTATAGTTTACAGTATATATAAAACAGCATTTAGTAACTATAGATTTGATTACGCTAGTGCTCAGGGATTATTTTTACTTATTTTAATTACAATAATAATGGTAATTAAATTCAAATTAGAGAGGAAGGTGCACTATCAATAATATGAAAAAAAGAGCTATGTATATATTACTTATTATTTCTGGAATTGTAGTATTTTTTCCAATAATTTATTCTTTAGTAGCTAGTTTTATGACAACTAAAGATATAATGAGTGGAAAGATTCTGCCATCACAAATAAATTTTATAAACTATAAAGATTTACTTCAAAATATTCCAATACTTCAGTTTTTCTTTAATAGTTTAATAACATCAATAGTTGCAATGATTTTTCAAATTATCATATGTAGTTTAACAGCTTATGCTTTAGTTTTTATTGAATTTAAAGAAAAAAAGATAGTATTTTTATTAGTGATGTGTTCAATATTTATACCGTGGGAAGCTATATTCATTCCAAATTATTTTATAATTTTAAAAATGAGATTATTAAATACAAAATTAGGAATTATATTACCATTTTTAGCAAATGGATTAGGAATATTTTTAATGGTTCAGCAATTCAAAACATTAAATAAATCTCTGATTGAAGCTGCTAAAATTGATGGATGTAGCCATGGATTTATATATTTAAAAATAGTATTACCTTTATCTAAAGGAATTTTAAGCACTTGGGGAATTTATTCTTTTTTAAATGTTTGGAACATGTATTTATGGCCATTAATGATATCAACAAGACCAGAGTCAAGAACAATTCAAATTGGATTAAAAATGATAAAATCAGAAGAAGGTACAAATTTTGGTGTTTTAATGGCAGCTGTAGTTATAGTAATAATACCATCTTTAATAGTATTATTTTTAGGTCAAAGTCAACTTGAAAAGGGAATGACATCTGGAGCAGTAAAAGAATAAATTAAAATAAATTTAAAATAACTAGGAGGAAAAATGAATTTAAAGAATTTAGTAGTACTTGGATTAACAATTTCAACAGTTATATTTGCAAAAGAAAAGGTTGTATTTTGGCACTCAATGAGTGGGCAGCTTCAAAATAGTTTAAATAAAATAGTTACAGATTATAATAATTCACAAAATAATATTGAAATAGAAGCAATTTATCAAGGATCTTACGAAGAAACAATATCTAAATTTAAAGCTATTTCAGGAACGAAAGAAGCACCTGCCTTAATTCAAATGAATGATATTTCAACAGCTTTTATGTATAAAAGCGGAGCTATAACTCCAATTGAGAAGTTTATAAAAGAAGATAATTTTAATGTAAATAATTTAGAGGATGCATTACTGAACTACTATAGAATTGGTGGTGAATTATATTCAATGCCATTTAACTCATCAACAGCGATATTGATTTATAATAAAGATGCCTTTAAAGAGGTAGGATTAGATCCAAATAGTCCACCTAGAAATTATTCTGAATATGCTGAATATTCTAAAAAGTTAACAAAGAAAAATAGTAATGGTTCAATTGAAAGATATGGTTCAGCTATGATTATGTATGGATGGTTTATAGAGCAATTTTTAGCTAATGATAATAAATTGTATGTAAATAAAGAAAATGGAAGAATGGGTGAAACTCCAACAGAAGTTACTTATGAAAAAGATCTACCTCAAATTTTAGAATGGTTAAGAGAAATGTATAAAGAGGATTCTGCAACATCTTATGGAAGAGAATGGGATTCTACTAGAACAGCTTTTGCATCAGGTAAAGTTGCAATGTATTTAGATTCTTCTGCTGGAATAAAGGGTATTATCAATAATTCAAATTTTGAAGTGGGAACAGGATTTATTCCAAATGCAAATGGAGAATTTAATGGAAGTGTTGTTGGAGGAGCGTCTCTTTGGATAACAAATTCCTCGGATAATGCTACACAAAAAGCTGCATGGGATTTTATAAAGTATGCAACATCTAAAGATGTCCAGACATATTGGTCAATTAATACAGGATACTATCCTGTTAATAGAGGATCTTATGAAACTTCAGAGATGAAAGAAAATATGGAAAAATATCCACAATTTAAAACAGCAGTTGCTGAAATTAAAGAAACAAAACCATCTTTTGCTACTCAAGGAGCTATTTTAGGTGTATTCCCAGAGGTAAGAGAGAAAATGGTTGAAGCAATGGAAGTTAATTATGAAGAAAAAACTTCGATTGATAAAATAGTTGAAAAAGTTGTAATTGATTCAAATAGAATAATTCAAAGATATAATAAAATAAATAAATAAATAAAGTATAAAAAAAATCTCTATTTTACGTAGAGATTTTTTTATTAACCAAGCCATATTATGGCCATATTTTTGAAGTATTATAATCTATATCAATAAAAATTAAAAGATAAAAATAAAAGGAGTAAGAATGAAAAAATTATATAATTTACTTGGAATTATTGTATTGGCAAATATAGGTGTAATTTTTCTAAAGAGTATATAAAAAAGCTAGAGTAATCTAGCTTTTTACAATTCATTTAAAAATGATTTATTATTGAAGATAAACTCCCTTATTAGAATAGAGGTTTTAGGATGTTTTAGCATCTTTTGAAATATTTGTATATTAAGTTTAATGTTATTTAAAGTATTTAGATTTAAATTATTACTGAATTTAATACCATAATATTTTGATATTTCAAAAAGTTTTGGCCATCGATTTCTGCCATGAGAATTTTTTATTTCTACGGTGCTAACATTTGTAAGCATAGTACAGAATTGAATTTTGGTTTCTAAATTTAATAAATGGTTATAAAGTTTAATATTGTATGAAACAAAATGTATTGTATCTTTAGAAAAATATTCAAACTCTTTTAAATTACTAGTATTTTTAAGTTCTTCTAAATAGATTATTTCTCCTGTTTTTAAATTAAAGCCAATTTTAATAGCACTGATATAAAGAATATCTGAGTTTATATCTAGATTATTATTACTCAAAGAAAAAAATATTATTTTCTTATAATTTTTAGAAAGCTCTAATTCTTCTTGTTTTGTAGAAGCTATAGTTTTACTAATCTCTTTTTTTGATATTGATATAGTTTTTTTACTATCTTGACTTTTAATATTTGATTTAAATTTTGAATTTTTTATATGAAAGAAAACTACTACTATGATAATGATTATAAAAATAATATATAACATATATAATCTTAAACTCTAGTTAGCTTTAATTTTAATAAGCTATCAGTAGAATTTTCAAAATTTATAGATTTTAGTTTAAAATCTAATGCTTCTAATTTTGGTAGTAGTTCTTTTGTTATTTTTTCACATAATTCACTTTCTGATAAATGTTCTCTTTTATTTAAGTTGTTCAAATAAATCCCTCCCGAAAAAAATTATATATGTATATTTTATACTAATTTGTAGAAAAATTGAAGCTAAAATTAAAAAAAATTATATTTGCAAATTATGAAAGAAAAATAGGTAACAAGTTTCAAATAGTTAAAAAATAAAAAAATGATACAATTAATCTATCAGAACAATAATATATAAGGATGGTTTTAAAAATGAATAATTTATCAAAAAATATTTACCTCACATTATTAGTAATTGGAATAATTTTTAGTTTAATTGGAGTGTTTGGTATTTTTAATCCACTAGTGTTTTCTATTTATTTAATTGAAATTTTAGCTATATTTTTCTTTATGAATGGAGTTAAAAATTTAACAAAAGGAATACAGTTAATTAAAAATCCAAATGTCCATTGGAGTTTATTTATACTTTTAAGTATTTTAGAAATTATAGCAGCACTATCACTTTTAATAACTCCATTTTCAAGCCAAATTTTTATAATAATTTATATTGGATTCATTATGTTATTAAAAGGAATATTTGTTGTATTTAATACTTTATTTCATAAAAATATTTTTCCAGGATTAGCTAGTGTAAGTTTTAGCAGTGGATTGATAGATATTTTATTTGGAGTTTTATTAATGGTAGTTCCATTTATATCACAACAGTTTATTTTTTTATGTATAGCTTGGTATATTTTATTTAGTGGTATAAATTTAGTTATGATAAGTTTTTCAATAAAAAGAAATATTTAAAAAAGGTACTTAGGTACCTTTTTTAATTTTTCTTTTTATAAATTAGTTTTATTTTATAATTAATTTATTTTCATCGTATTCATAATTTTTAAAATTAACTTTATAGAAAGTTGCATAAATAACTGGAATAACTCCTAGAGCTAAAACTGTGTCTGTTGCTAAACCAAAGATTAATACAACGGCTAATGGTTGAAAAAGAGGCCCACCGAAAAAGTATAGAGGCATAAGTCCAACTAAAGTAGTTGCAACAGTTAGGAATATAGGTCTAAGTCTAGATTGACATCCAAATACGATTGCATCTTGATCACTTCTTTTTAACTCTTCTTTTTCAATTGTCATTTTATCAACTAAAATAATTGCATGATTTAAAACAACCCCAGCTAAGGATATAATTCCAATCATAGCCATAAATCCTAGTTGCGTATTTGTAATTAGAAGACCAATAGCAATTCCTAAAAGAGATAATGGAATAACAAGCATTATAGTTAATCCTTTTTTCATAGAATTAAATTGTCCTACAACTAAAACAAACATCATAAGTATCGCAAAAGGAACTTGTGCAAATAATGCATCTTGATTTTCTTTAGATGTTTTCATTATTCCAGATGGATAATACTTTATATTAGGACCCCATTCTTTTAGTTTTTCTTCTAGCCATGGTTCTACGAGTTTATTAACCTCTAAAGGGGTAGTGTCATCTTTAACAGCTGCATCAATTTCGATAGAGTAAGCCATATTTCTTGTAGAAATATAATTTTGTCTAAAATCTAATTTTATATTAGCAATCTGTTTTAAAGGAACTGCTTTTCCAGAAGAGTTTATTAACTCAATAGATTCAATAGATTTAATATCATTTTTATAAGTATTTTTTCCTCTTAATACAATAGGAATGATTGTGCTTTGAGGAGGAGCATTGAAATCTCTAAAAATAGTAGCATTATAACCTTGTAGAACAAATTGTAAATCTTTTCCAATTGTATCGTTATTAAATCCAGCTGCTTGAGCTTTTTCTTGATTTATTTCTATACTAATATCAGGTACTTCATTACCCCAAGCATCTGAGATAGAGTATGCACCAGGAGTATTATTAAGTTTATTTTTAAGTTCGTTAGCACATTTTTTAAGAAGTGTAATATCATTTGATGTTAAAACATATCCTAAATCTTTTTCTAAAGTAACTCCACTTCCTAAACCTTTGGTAACAATATCAATACTTGGATATTTATTTTTTAAGTAAGTGTTTATTTCAGTACTTATTTTAGGAATTAGAGTATAATCAGTTAAATTATACATTATATAAGCGTATTCAGTTAAACGAGTTTCAGGAGTATATCCTGTAGAGAATCTTGGAGCTCCACCTCCTATAAAAGACCCCCAACTTAAAACTCCAGGTTTTTTATAAACTAAAGTTGTTCCACCAGTTGTTATGTAGTCCCAAAGCGTTGGAGATAGTGGTTCTTGATCTCCAGTCGAATAATTCTTAGATATAAAATTATTGGCATCTTTAACCACTTTTCTTGTAAAGTTTATGTCAGTACCTTTAGGTAATCTTATGTATGTTGACATAACAGGATCAGTTGAAGCTGGCATAAAATTGTTTGGAACAAGCCCAAGTAGCCAAAGTCCTAAAATAAATGAAATAGCAGTTCCAATAAGAGTTATCTTTTTATTTTTTAGAACTGTTAAAAGAATATTTCTATATATTAGATATGGTTTACTATTTAAGTCTTGTTTTTCTCCAGCTTTTATTTTAATAAAATCATAGCAAAGCAATGGAATCAAAGTTTGATTTATAAGCCATGATCCAATTAAAGCTAACATAACAACTATTGTTAATGGTCCAACATATTGTCCCATGTCCTCTTTATTCAAAATAATAGGCGAAAATGCCATTATTGTTGTTATAGAACTTACAAGTAAAGGAATAGCAAGAGTTTTAGCAGATTCTAAGCAAGCTTCCATTCTTCCTTTTCCATTTTCTAAAAGAACAATAATATTTTCAGACATAACAACAGCATTATCTACTAACATTCCAAGAGCAATTATAAGACCAGCCAAGGTAATTTGATTAATACCATAATCCATATAGTATAAACCAATTAAAGTAAATGCGATTGATGTTGGAGTAAGAGCAGCAACTATAAGACCAGATCTAATTCCTAAAAATGCTAGCATAACAAGAACTATTGTAATTACAGCTTGAAAAAGATTAGCAATAAAAGAGGTAACTTTTACTTGCACTAAATCAGGTTGATAATAAATTTCACCTATTTCTAAACCTATAGGAAGATTTTTTTTGAACTCTTTTAAAGTATTTTGAATTCCATTACTCATAACTAAAATATCTTCACCAGATCCTAAAGAAACTCCCAAAGTAATTGCATTATTCCCATTGAAATCTATTGAATATGGTGATGGGTCTTGATATCCTTTATAGATATTAGCAATTTCTTTAAGGTAAATACTTTCTTTTCCATCATTACTTGTAATAACGGTATTTTTAATATCTTCTATACTTTCAAAATTACCAGTTGGATTTATTTTTAATCTATCTTCATTGATAACAATATCCCCACCCTTGATAATAATATTAGAATTATTTAAAGTTGTAAGAATAGTTTGTAAGGTAATTCCAGTTTGTGAAAGGAGTTTATTGTCGATATCAACATATATAGTTTGACTTTGAACTCCACTTATATCAATTCTTCCAATTTGTGGAACAGCAAATAAAAGTGTTTCTTTTAATTTTGTTGCAGTTTCATAAAGCTCTTCATATGTATACCCATCTCCACCTAATGCTAAAAGAGTTCCATACACATCACCAAAATATGTATTTATTTGTGGTGTTTGGACTCCAGTTGGCAAATAAGGAACAACGAAAGTATTAATTCTATCTCTTAACTCTTGCCAAACAGGCTGTAAATCTTTGTATTCACTTTTTATATTTACATATACATTTGATTGTCCATCAACATTTTTGGATTCGACATAGTCAAGAGCATCCATATTTTGAACTTGATCAGCAATTCTCTTACTAACTAAATCACCAACTTGTTTTGCGTTTGCTCCAGGCCAATTAGTTGTAATCAATGCTACTTTAATTGTGAAACCAGGATCTTCGGCTTTTTCTGACTTATCGTAAGATACGTATCCAACTATTAAAAGAAGAATAAATAATAAATAAGCTGTAACTTTGTTCTTTATGGTTAATTCTGTTAAACTCATATTACATCTCACCTTTTATTAAAGAAACTTTTTGATTTTCTAACACTTGATTACTTCCTTTTGTTATTACAAAGTCCCCGTGACTTAAGCCAGATGTTATAATAACTCCATTTGATGTTGGAGTATTTAAAATTTCTACTTTTTGTTTTTTAGAAATACCAATATTATTTACAATATCTGTAACAACATAAACATATTTTTCGTTACTAGGTCCTGTAATGATAGAACTTAAAGGAAGAGAGATTATATTTTCATCCTCTTCTAATGTATTTAAAGATATATTAGCAATCATTCCAACTTTTATATCTGAGGAATTAGCATCGTTTAATTTAGCTTTAACAGGGTATGTACTTCCATAACCAGTTGAAAGAGTTCCAATATTAGTTATAACGCCATCTATTTTTTTATTATTTAAAGATGATATAGTAATATTAACCATTTGTCCTTGTTTTAATTTCCCAACGATAGATTGTGAAACATTAAATTCAACACTTCTATCACCATCACTATTTAAGATAAAAATAGTAGTCTCAGGACTAACAATTTGATTAACTTCACTTTTAACTTGTCCAATAGTTCCATTTTCTGGTGCTTTTAATTGTGTATAACTAAGCTTTAACTTAGATAAATTTAAAGCTTCTTTTAAGGCATTTACAGTAGAAAAAGCAGATTTATATTGAGCTATAGCGCTATCATAAGATGCTTTAGAAATACTATTTTCTAAATAAAGAATCTGAGATCTTTTATAATTAGCTTCTGTTTCTGCAAAAGAAGCTTGTCCTTTGGCTAAATCTGCTAAAGCCTTTTCGTAGTTTAGCACATACTCAGTATTATCTAATGTTGCTAAAACTTCACCTTTTTTTACAGTATCTCCTAAATCAGCAATTCTTTTATTTATAGTTCCAGAAACTCTAAAACTTAGATTTGATAGAGCTTCTGATTTAATAGTTCCAGAATATGTTCTTTTAACCGAATTTTCTTTCGAACCTACAATTTCATAAACAACTGGTTTTATATTTTCATTTTTATTATTACTTTCTTTTTTACCACAAGCTAAAACTGATAGTGTTAGTAAAAAAATTAAAAATTTATTTTTCAATGTGATCCTCCTATTTTTCTAGTACTTCATTTAAATTATTTAATATTTCTAATTTTTCATCAGAAGTCATTGTAATTGACGATTTACCATAAAGATTTTCTAATTTTAATGCTGAATTAATTAGATTAAAATTTTGAATAACATT
This sequence comes from Cetobacterium somerae, assembly GCF_022430525.1. NCBI lineage: Bacteria > Fusobacteriati > Fusobacteriota > Fusobacteriia > Fusobacteriales > Fusobacteriaceae > Cetobacterium > Cetobacterium somerae. The sequence goes on from NZ_CP092522.1 coordinate 74,375, forward strand.
ATTTAATTCTTGAGAAAGTGCATTATTTTGTGCCGAAAGTAAATCTGTAACAGTGATTGTACCTTCAGAGTAAAGATTTCGTACTATATCTAAATTTTTCTTAGCTACAGTTGAAGAAGTTGAAGTTGAATAATTTTGAACATAATTACTTAAAAGTTCAGTATAAGTTTGTAAAACTTGCTGAACTAAATTATTTTTTGAATCTGCCCAAGAATATTCTAAAGATTGAATTTCACTTTCTATTTTTTTAGAGTTATAATATATTTCACCACCAGAAATAAGAGGTAATGTTGCAACTATTCCAGCTTCCCAATATTCATCTGGGAATTTTTTATTAGAATTTTCTCCCCATGGTGTAATCATATTATCTTTATAATATTTTCCTGCTGCAGAAACCTTTGGTAAAAATCGTTCTCTTTTATTAGCAGATAATTCTCTTTCTTTAGCTTTTATATTATTATTTAAAGATGCTAAAGAGTTAGAATTTGAAATAGCTCCTTGAACAAGAAAATTTTCTATCTTTTTAGATCTATCAGATCCATATGAAAAATTTTTATTGAATGAATCACTTAAAACAAAATAAGTAGATACATCTTTTAATGACTCGTAATTATAACTATTATCTGTTGGTAAATTTAAAAGAGTGTTTAGATAAATCTCTTGATTTTTGATTTCACTTCCGATATTAGCTATATTTGCTAAGGAACTTGCAACATCAGATTCAAGTCTATAAACATCTTGAAGACCACCAGCACCTACTTTATAATTTAATTTAGCAATCTCTAAACTTTCTTTTAAAAGAGCGTAGTTACTTTTTTGAATATCTAGTTGAGCATTTAATTGAAGTATATTGACATAAGTAGATGCTGTATAATATAAAATATTTAACTTTGTCTGTTCATATTGTTTTCTACTAGAATCAAGTGCAAGTTTTTCAATTTGAACAGAAGCATTAAGTTGATCATTGAAAATAACTTGAGAAAGTTCTAAATATGAGCTTACACTATTTGTAGGAGCTCCCATCTTAAAATTACTTGTTTTTTTATCAATAGCATTATATTGCATATTTGCATTCAACTGAGGTAATCTTGAACTATTAGAAATTTTCACATTATAAGAACTAGTTTCTAAATCTTGTTTAGATTTTAAAAGTGAAAAATTTGAATTTAATGCTCTTTCAACTGCATTTTTTAATGTAAGTTTAATTCTATCTTTTTCAGATATTTTTAAATTTGAAATATTTTGTAAAAAAATAAGATTTGGATATAGTCCAAGTTTGTTAGCTACATCTCCATTAAAAAAAATATTTTCTCTAGGTTCATTGACTTCAACTACTTTGCCCAATCTATTGTTAGTTTTATAAAGCATATAATTTAATGATGCAGCTCTAATACGTTTTGAAAATTCCTTTTTCATATCAATACCAACATAAGCATATTTATTAAAATTTTCATTGAACGATATTAAAAATATAGGATTTTTACTTTCTTTTATTTTCTTTTCGTCAGCTTTATATATATTAATTTTTAAATTGTTTATATTAATATTTTTAGATAAGTTAGTAATGTTTACTTCACTCATATTTGAAATAAAAATATCGATTTCATTTACTCCATTTACATTATTAAAGATTTGAAGATAGTTTTTTAAATCTAAATCACTGTAGACATAATTTAAATTATTTGGTAATTTTTCTAAATTTTTTCCAAAACCTAAAGGTGCAGAATAAAATTTATTTTTGTTTAAATTTTTTATTTTATCGATAGAAGTATCAGTTAAAATAAAAAGACTATCAATTTTATTATCTAAATTAATAGAATTTAGTTGATTTTCTAGAGTTTGATTATCAACATATAGAACTTTTATTATATTCGGCTGAAAATTAGTACCAGCAAAATTTTTAGTTAGTTCATCTTTTAGAATATTTAAGTAAGTATTTGATATTTCATCATTATTTTCTAAAATAACTGCAGTATTAAGTGTTTTAGAAAAAATAGAAATATTCATTATAAGTAATAAAAATAAAACTTTGATCACAGTATCCTCCTAAATTTAAATTTGACTAAATATTATATACTTTAAATTTAATATTTGTATATTTGCAAAGAAATACTAAAAAAAATGTACTGTGTTGCATAATTAAAAGTTCTTCTATTTATATGAGAAAAATGATATACTATTAAGACATATATATTATTAAAATTTTAAATATAATAAATTTGATAAGATATGTTTTAGAGGATTATTTTCTTTAAACATATCTTTATTTAATTATCATTAAGTAAGAGTAAAAAAATTAAAGAAGAGGGGTGAAAGGATTTACTTTTAGCAATTTAATATAGAAAAATAAAGCTAAAAGTGTTATCTAAAAATGTTTTTAAATAAAAAATCATTGAATATTTTAAATTTGTTTTTAAGTTTAAAGAGGTACAGTTATTCAGAATTAGAAACAGTTCTGAAAATAAAGAAAAGATCAATAACAATGAATATAAATACAGTAAATAGTTTTTTACATAACCATAATATAAATGGAATACTGAAAGAGGATGAAATTTTTTATATCGACGAGAAAGAAATTTTAAAAATAAAAGATTTATTATCACATGCACCTTTTAGTCCTATTGAAAGAAGAGACTATATTTTATTAAAACTTTTTTTTACTAATAAAGTGATATTAAGTAATAGTTTTATTGAATTAGATATCACAAGAAGAACGTTAAACTATGATTTAGAAAGAATAAAAGAATATTTAATAAAGTATAAGCTTAAATTAGAAAGTTTACCTTCAAAAGGAGTTTTTCTCATTGGAAATGAAATAAATATAAGATTTTTATTTGCAAGTTATTTAACTAAGTATTTTGTAGAAAGAGATAGTTGTCATAATCTATTTATTAATTTGATTAACAGCATTTTTTCTAAAAAAGAGGTGAGTCTAGCTAAAAAGATAGTTTTAAATCTAATAAATAAAATGAATATTTCCCTTCCACCAGAAGATTTTTTTAAAATTGTTTCAATAATTTTGATTCATTCGTTTAGAGAGATTAATTTTCCATGTTCATACGAGGAATATAGAACTTCTCAGGTTTTATTGGAAAATAAATATTATAATAAAGTTATAAATTTTTTAAAAACTCATGGATTGGAGGAGTTAAAAATATACGAGTTAGATACAATAGCGGAACTTCTTTTATCATTAGATATTGAAAGATATACAATGAATATTGAGAATGAAGTAAATTTATTTTTAAAAAATCTTGAATTTAAATTAAATATAACTATTCCAAAAGAACAAGATTTTTTAATGCAAGTTTCTAATGCAATAAGAATAGGAAAGTTTAAAGCAGAATTAAATTTTTTAGAGCATAAAGAGCTACATAAATTAGATAGAGAATATAAAAAATATTATGTAGAAATAAATAATGTAATTAAAGAAATTATTCCTAAATTTTATTTAGAGGATATCATATACTTAACTATACTTATAAAAAATAGTGTAGATATGAATGACTTAGAACATAAAAAACCAAAAAATATAGCAATAATAGATAACTCTTTTAATCATATTTATGGAAAAATGTTATTAAAATATATAAAAGGAAATTATTATGTAAACATTTTAAAGATATTGGATAATTATCAATTAAAAGATTTTTTAAAAAATGAAAATGAAATAGATTTCATATTAACTTTAAATGATATAAATATAAAAAAGACAAAAGTTCCAACGATAAAGATGGATTTTAAGTATATATTAAATAATGTTTGCGAACTAGAGAAACATGGTTTTTTAAAAAAATAATAGAGTTTTAATAATATATTTATTTTGACATATTTCTGTAACAAATCTTTGGTAATATTAATTTATAAAATAAAAAATAGATTAAAAAAGAGGAGTGAAGATTATGAAAAAAATATTATTAGTAGGAGCTTTTGTAATATCAGCAGTTTCATTTGCAAATGGACATACAACAATGGAGAATATGAATCATGGATCTATGGGAAGTAATACGAACCATTCAAGTATGAAAATGATGAATGGAGATATGAATTGTAAAATGATGGGGAAAATGAATATGACTCCAGAATTAAAAAAACAAATGCAAGATGATATGATAAAAATTCAAGAAAAACAATTAGAAATTAATAAAATAATGAATACAACAAATCCAGATATGAAAAAAATAGAGAGATTGAATAATGAAATATATCAAATAAAAGCTACTCATATGACAAAAATGCAACAAAATATGATGAAAACAAATTAATTTATTATAAAAAGGCGGGAATTCCCGTCTTTTTATTGTATAATAAAGTAAATTTTGAGGGATGTATTAAAAGGAGTTTTTATGAGAAAAAAAATTTTAATAATAGAAGATGAACAAAACTTGGCAAATATAATAGGAAAAAGTTTAGAAAATGAAGGATTTGAAATAAAAATAGTAACTCAAGGAGATTTGGCCTTAGATGAATTTTATTCTTTTTCTCCGGCATTGGTTCTTCTTGATATAAATTTACCTAAAAAAAATGGTTGGGATATTTGTAAAGAAATTCGCCAATACTCAAAAATACCTATAATTATAATGACTGCTAGAGATACAGAGTTAGATGAAATTCATGGATTAGAATTAGGAGCTGATGATTATGTAACTAAGCCGATTAGTACAAAGGTAATTATATTAAAAATAAAAAAACTTTTGAAAATGGAGGATAATAGTTTTTTTTATTTAGATAAATTAAGCTTTGATTATAATACATTTAAAATTATGATAGAGGATATAGAGATAATATTATCAAAAAGAGAGACGTTACTTTTAGAATATTTTTTTAGAAATCAAGATATAATTTTATCAAGAGAGACATTATTAAATGAAGTTTGGGGGTTTGAATTTAGTGGAGAAGAAAGAGCAGTAGATACATTAGTAACTCGTCTCAGAAAAAAAATGGGAGTGTATGGAGAACATATAAAATCAATAAGAGGGGTAGGATATGTATTTAGCAAAAATAAGAGTTAACCTCTTTACTAAAATATTTGTATTTTCACTATTTATAGTATTGATAACAATTTTAATAAATTATTCTTTTAATGCTATTTTCTTAGAGAAGTTTTATATTTATAGAAAAAAAGAAGTAATGTTAAAAGTTATACAAAATGCAAAAATTATTTATGAAACACAGTCTGAAAATAATTTTGAAAATTATGTCTATGATGTAAAAGAATCCATGGGAATAGATATAGATATAAAAAATTCCAAGAAGAGTCGTATGATGGGAAGTCATATGATGAGAAGAAGTGATAGTATAGATAATATTCCATATAATAAATTTATAGATAAGGAGTTGTTAGGAAATGATGCTAAGATTTTGTACTATGGAGAAGAGATATCAAAAGATACGGGAATATTTGTAAGTACTTCTTTATCAGTTATTCAAGCCCATAGTCATGAAAGTAACATATTTAATATTATGACAGCATTAGTAGCATTAGCTATATCTTTAGGAACAGGATTAATATTTTCAAAAAGAATTACAAAAGATATAGAGTATTTAAATAAAAAGGCTGATAAAATTTCAAAATTAGATTTCTCAGAAAATATTGAAATTAATAGAAATGATGAGATTGGAGATTTAAGTAAAAATTTAGAAAAAATGTCAAAAGAACTTTCAACATCAGTATCTAATTTAAAATCTTTTGTATCAAATGCATCTCATGAACTAAGAACTCCGATTGCTGTTATTTGTACTCATGCAACAGCACTCCTTGAGCATAAAGAAATTAAAGAAGATGAGAAAAGAAAGTATTATGAAATAATTTTAAAAGTTGGAAATGAAATGAAAGAATTAATTGAAAATTTATTAATATTATCTAAATTAGATAGTACAGTTTTCAAATTAAGAAATGAGAGTGTAAATTTAAAAAAAATTATAGAGGAAGCTTTGGAAAGATACGATATAATTGAATTAGAAAGAGATATAAATATAAATCTAAATTTAGATACAGAGAATGTACTTGGAGATTCAAGAATTATAAAATTAGTTTTAAATAATTTAATCCAAAATGCTTTAAAATATAGTATTATTGGTGGTGATGTAAAGATTTTCCAAAAATTTAATTACTTAGTTATAGAGAATACTTTTCAAGGAGAACTTGGAAATGAGATTGAAAAACTTCTTCAACCTTTTTCAAGAGGCAAAAATGCTGAAGATTTTAAATTTGATGGAATGGGTTTAGGCTTATCTATAATATCTAAAGCTTTAAATTTAGCATCAATAAAATACGAGATAAAAGTAGATCAGAATAAATTTATAGTAAAATTAAAAATATTAGATAATTAGTTTAATAAAAAATACACTTATGAAAGGAGAGTTTTTAAAATGTTTAAAGTAAATGATAAAATATGTATAGGTTGTGGAATGTGTGTAAAAGATTGTTTTGTACGAGATATTGAGTTAGTTGAAGGAAAGGCAGTAATAAAAAATGTGACATGCTTTAAGTGTGGACATTGTGTAGCTGTATGTCCTGTAGCAGCGGTGTCTACAGATGAATATAGTATGGATGATGTAGTTGAATATAATAAAGAAAAATTTACTATTGAGCCTGATAATCTTTTAAATTTTATAAAATTTGAGAGAACAATAAGACAATTTAAGGAAAAAGATGTAGAGAATGAAAAGCTTTTAAAGATAATTGAAGCTGGAAGATTTACACAAACAGCTAGTAATGCACAAAATGTAAACTATGTAGTAATAAAAGAGCAGATTCAAGAAGTTAGAAAAATAACTCTAGAAGTTTTGAATAGTTTAGGAGAATATGTTTTAGAGAATTCAACAAATCCTTTATATAAAAGATATGCTAAAATGTGGAGAAAAATGTATAATGATTTTATAGATAATCCTTTAGGAATAGATAATTTATTTTTTAGAGCACCAGCTTTGATAGTAGTTACTTCAGAACATCCTTTAAATGCTGGATTAGCTTCAGCAAATATGAAGCTTATGGTTGATGCTTTAGGATTAGGAACTGTTTTTAGTGGATTTTTTACAAGAGCTTGTGAAGGTAATTCTAGAATAAAAGATTTTTTAGGAATCGAAGAGAAACAAATTGTAGTAACATGCATGGTTATTGGATATCCAAATGTAAAGTATTCAAGAACTGCTCCGAGAAAAGCTCCAAACATTATTTGGAAATAAAAAAATACTTTTTAGATAAAACTGTCAACTTAATTATGACAGTTTTATTTTTTTAAAAAAGTTTTATATAATGAAAAAAAAATATGTTATAATGAAAATAAAAAGGAGAATTTGATGAGAGGGTTTATACTAGGTATTATTTCAGCTTTATTTTTTTCATTAACATTTATTTTAAATGAGGTTATTAGTTCAACTCAAGGAAATTTTTTATGGACAGCTTCTCTTAGATATATTTTTATGTTAATAATTTTATTTGTAATATTATTAACTAAAAAGCAGGTTAGTGAAGTATATAAACATATTTTAGAATTTCCAAAAAAATGGATATTTTGGAGCACAATAGGATTTGGATTTTTTTATTTACCTTTATGTTTTGCATCAACTTATGGTGAAGGATGGTTAGTTGCTTCAACATGGCAAATAACAATAGTAGCAGGAGCTTTGATGACTCCTATTATTTCTAAAGGTAAACTCCCAGTAAAATTTTTAAAACTATCATTAATAATTCTTTTAGGGATATTTATTATACAGTTTGAAAACTTTAAAGTGATTTCTTTGAAAAGTGGACTTTTCGGAATTATTCCGGTTTTTATAGGAGCTTTTGCATATCCTTTAGGAAATAGAAAGATGATGAATCTTGTAGGAGAAAGATTGACAGCTTTACAAAGAGTTTTTGGAATGACCCTTTGTAGTCTTCCGTTTTGGATTATAGTATCAATTTATGGTTTTTTTTCAAGTGGATATCCAAAATATAACCAAATTTTAAGTTCAATATTAGTTGCACTTTTTTCTGGAGTTATAGCGACAACATTATTTTTTAAAGCTACAGATTTAAGTAAAAATTGTCCGAATAGATTGGCTGTAATTGAAGCAACTCAAGCTACGGAAATAGTATTTACGATTATAGGAGGAGTATTGCTAGGCAATAATTTACCTTCAATATTATCTATGGTAGGTATTATTTTAATAGTTGTTGGAATTATTTTTGGAAGTTTTTTAAAAGAAAAAGCCCATTGAATAGTTAATCTATTCAATGGGCTTTTTTTGCGTAAGTATTAATTATTTGAGTAAATAAACATTGTTCCAGTAGCTGAAACAGGTTTAAAATTTGTTTTCGTATCTTGTGAAGTATATTTCATTAAAGTTCCAGTGGCAGGAACTAATAAATTTTTTTCAGTAGAATAAGCCATTAAAGATAGAGATAATATTGAACTTATTATTAATAATTTCATGATTTTCCTCCTTTTATAAAATTGTAATTATTACAATTTTAAATTAATTATAAACTATAAGATAAAAAAATGCAAGCTATTTTTAATTTTTTAAATAAAAAAACTGCTAATAAAAACTTTATTAGCAGTTTCGAAATTAAATCTAATATTAAATTATTTTTGTTGTCCAATCTTCAACATTCCAAATTTCAGTAGCAACATCCATATAGAAATCAGGTTCATGGCTTACCATTAATACTGTTCCATTAAATTCTTTAATTGCTCTTTTCAACTCTTCTTTTGCATCTACATCTAAGTGATTTGTGGGCTCGTCTAGAATTAAGAAATTAATTTCACGATTCATAATTTTAGCAAGTCTAACTTTTGCATTTTCTCCTCCAGATAAAACACGCATCTGACTTGTAATATGATCTGTAGTTAAACCACATTTAGCAAGAGCTGCTCTAACTTCGGCATTAGTTAATCCAGGGAATTCATTCCAAAATTCATCTAAAGCAGTTATAGAAGAACTTTCTTCTTCTTGTTTAAAATAACCAATTTCTAAGAATTGTCCGTGTTCAATCTCTCCAGATAAAGATTTTATTCTTTTTAAAATTGTATTTAAAAGTGTAGATTTACCTAAACCATTAACACCTTTTATAGCAATTTTTTGGTTACGTTCTATTGTAAAATTAAGTGGTTTTGTTAAAGGTTCGTTATATCCAATAACAAGGTCTTTTACAGTAATAATCTCTCTAGATGGTGTACGTGCAGTTTTAAATCCAAAAATTGGTTTTGGTTTTTCTCTAGCAATTTCGATAATTTCCATACGGTCTAACTTTTTTTGTCTATCTTTAGCTAAGTTTGTTGTAGCAACTCTAGCTTTATTTCTAGCTATAAAATCTTCTAGATGAGCAATTTCTTTTTGCTGTTTCTTATAAGCTGCTTCTATTTGTCTTTTTTTCAGTTCGTACATCTCTCTAAAATAATAGTAATCACCAGTATATCTAGTTAAAACTGCATTTTCAATATGGTAGATAACATTTGTAACTTCATTTAAAAATGGAATATCATGTGAAACTAAAATAAAAGCATTTTCATAGCTTTTTAAGAAATTTTTTAGCCAAGTTATATGATCTTCATCTAGGAAGTTTGTAGGCTCGTCTAAAATTAGAATCATAGGATTTTCTAATAAAACTTTAGCTAAAAGTATTTTAGCTCTTTGACCACCAGAAAGTTCAGAAACATCTCTTTCTAAACCAATATCAAGTAAACCTAATCCAGCAGCGTACTCTTCAATTTTAGAATCTAAATTATAAAAATCTGCTCCTTCAAGGATACTTTGGATTTCTCCAACTTCTTCTAAAATTATGTCCATTTCTTCAGGAGTACAGTCTCCCATTTTTGTGTAAAGATCCATAATTTCTTGTTCTAACTCAAACATATGAGCAAAAGCAGATTTTAAGATATCTCTAATTGTTTTTCCTTTTTCTAAAGTACTATACTGATCAAGATATCCTGTAGTGATGTGATTACACCAAGAGACTTGTCCTTCATCAGGCATAAGTTTACCAGTAATAATATTTAAAAATGTAGATTTTCCTTCTCCGTTGGCTCCTACTAATCCAACATGTTCACCTTTTAAAAGTCTGAAAGAGGCATTTTCTAAAATAACTCTAGAACCAAATCCATGACTTACGTTTTTAACATCTAAAATACTCATAAAATTTAACTCCTAATATATTTAATTAATATTTTTTTTACGATACGCAATGCTCTAATTTTATCATGATTTTCAAATAAATGATACATACTTTTTTACAAGAGTTCAAGAAAGACTAGAAAACTTGTATTAATATAAAAAAAATGTTAAAATTTATACTCAATTAATTACGAGCGAGGTTTATTTTATGTTAAAGAACAATCAAAATAACTGTTTTATAATTTTGAAATTTTTTATAAAACAGTATATCTATCTTTATTTTATGATGGTAATCAGTAGAATTTATTTTTTGTATAGAACTTTTCCCAAAGAAATAAAAATTCCAAAAGAAATAATTTATGAAGGATTTAAAGTCGGATGGATTTTCGATAATTCTATTATTGGTAGTTTCACCGTGATTACATCACTTTTATTTATAATTTTTTATATTCTAAATAAAAAAAATTATAGAGTAGCAAAGAATATCTACATAATCCCAACTAGTATTTTATTTTTAATCATTTGTTCTTTAAGTTTTGGAAATGTTGAATATTTTAGAGAATTTGGATTTAATGTTAATTCATCTATTTTAAACTACTTTGGAGACACGAATGAAATAGTAGCTACATTTTTTTCAGGAAACGACTATAACCCTATAACAAATTTATCAATTATTTTAATTTTAACAATAGGCTTTATAAAGCTAACTAAAAAAAATTTAGAAAAAATAAATTTAAGATTTGATTTCTTTGGGAATTTAAAGACTATGGTATCTATTTTAGTCATTATAACATTAGGAGTATTTTCATCAAGAGGTGGATTTTCAGAGGCAGTTTTAGACTGGGGAAGAGGATATTATTCAGAATATTCATATATGAACCAATTTGCTATAAATCCTATTTTTTCTTTAGGTAGATCTTATTACAATTTAAAAAAAGAGCAAAGAAAAGGACGAGCATTGGAAAGAACTTTTTCAATAGATGAACTTAAATATAATATAAGAGAAATAGTAAAAGATCAACAAGCACAATATATTTCTGATAAAAATCCATTACTAAGAATAACAGATACAAAAAAAAATCAGGAAAATTATAATGTTGTAATTGTATTGATGGAAAGTTTTATGTCAAAATATATTGGAGCTCAAGGAGCTGAAATAGATTTAACACCTAATTTTAATAAACTAGCAAAAGAGGGAGTTTTATTTAATAATTTTTATGCTACTGGAACTAGGTCTAATAGAGGTATAGCTTCTGTTACAGTTTCATACCCGTCGCCTAAAGTAATTTCTGTAACTAAAGAATTTACAGCAGGTCAAAAGGCATTTTATTCGTTACCAAAGATTTTAAAAGAAAGAGGTTATGAAACATCATTTATATATGGTGGTGACGCTGAATTTGATAATATGGCTGGTTTTTTAAAGTTAAATGGTGTAGATAATATAATAGACGAAAAAAATTTTTCTAAAGATGATAAAACTATTAAATGGGGAGTACCAGATGATAAATTATTTGAAAAATCTATAGATTATTTAAATAATTTAAAGAAACCATTTTTTACAACAATTTTTACTTTGAGTAATCACGCACCATATGATATAGATTCAAATTACAAACGTTTTAAAAATAATGAGTTTGGTGAATTAACTAATAGGTTAAATGCCTTTTATTTTGCGGATATGGCTTTAGGACAGTTTATAGAAAAAGCAAAGAAACAAGAATGGGCTAAAAATACAATTTTTGTTTTTGTAGCTGATCATGGCTTTAAAACAGATTCAAATTTTGATTTAAATTGGGAAAATTTTAAAATTCCACTTCTTTTATGGTCACCAGGAGACATATTTAATCCTGAAATTAGAGACATCACATCATCTCAAGTAGATATTCTTCCCACTATAATGGGAATTTTAGGAGGAACTTATAAAAATTCAAGTTGGGGAAAAAATCTTTTTATTTCTTCTGAAGAAAGTTCATATGCTTACATAGTACAAAATAACTTTTACGGAGTAATAAAAGATAATCTTCTTCTTATTGATGGAGATGGAGTTAAGCCAAAACTTGTAGATATGCAAAGATCAGAATATTTAGAAGATATAGATACTCTAAATAAGTTACATGAGATTACTAGGACTTATTTAGAGTTAGAAACATATCAATTAAAAAACGGAACTTTTGCAAACTAAAAAATAGTAATTATTGATTTTTAAAAGGGAAATTACTAAAAAATTAGAATAACATAATAAACAACTAATTGGAGGTAGAAATATGAGTTTTAAAAATCAAATTGTTGTTATTACAGGTGGAGCAAAGGGTATTGGAAGAGGACTAGTAGAATCTTTTGCCAAGGAAAATGCAGATATATATTTTTTAGATATGGATTTTGAAAGTGGTAATAAATTAGAGAATGAGCTTAATGATAAAGGATATCGTGTTCATTTTAGATTAGTAGATATAACTAAAGAGATAGAACTAGCAGAAGTTATAGATAAAATTCCAAAAATAGATGTTTTATGTAGTAACTGTGGAATATTTCCACAAAAAAAAATAATGGATATGAATGTTGAGGATTGGGAAAAAGTTCAAAAAGTAAATGTAACAAGCACATTTTTAGTAACTAAACATTCTATAAAGAAGATGATTGGAGCAAAATATGGAAGAATAATTTTAACATCATCAATAACAGGACCAGTAACAGGATTTCCGGGATGGAGTCATTACGGTGCGAGTAAAGCGGCGTTGTTAGGGTTTATGAGATCAGCTTGTTTAGAAGTTGCTAAATTTGGGATTACAATAAATGCAGTTATGCCAGGAAATATATTAACAGAAGGATTAGCTCAGCAAGGAAATGATTATATTAATAGTATGAAAAAAAGTGTACCAGTAGGATTTTTAGGTGATGTTTCCGATATAGCTAACGGTGTTATGTTTTTTGCTAAAAAAGAAAGCAGATATATAACAGGCCAAACTTTAATTATAGACGGTGGACAAATTTTACCAGAATCTTTAGAGGCTTTAGCTTAATTGATTTACTATTTGTTTCCATAATGGTATAATTAAAAAAAATTCTTAAAGGATAGTTTATGTTTGAAATATTAAAAGAGTTTGGGATTTACGGAATAGCAATAGCTGGATTGTTAGAGGCAACAATATTACCTATTCCAATGGAGACAATATCCGTACCAGTATATCTTTCTTCAAGAGAGAAAGTGGCGTATTTATTAATAATTTTAATAATTTGCTCTACTTTAGGTAGCATAATTGGTTATTTATTTTGGAGAAAAATTAGTGGACCAATTAAAAATAGATATTTAAAATCAGAAATATTTGTTAAAATAAAAAAAATGTATGAAAAAAATGCTTTATTAACATTGCTGACATCTGCATTTACACCAATACCTTTTGAAGGATATATTATAGTAGCAGGGATTCTTGAAATAGAATTTAAAATATTTTTATTAGGAGTAGTTTTTAGTAGAGCTTTGAGGCATATTCCTCAAGGTATATTGATATATTTTTATGGAGAAAAAATAACAAAAAATATAGGAATATATAGTCTTATAACTGCGATAATTATATTCATAATTTTTTTCTTTATAAGAAAAATTATGAATAAAAAAAGACACCTTTAAGTGTCTTTTTTTATTATTAGAACAAAACACCACCAATTACTCCCGCAACTAAGAGAGGAATACTATAATGCATAAATGTAGGAATACAAGTATCCCTTATATGATCATGTTGACCATCAGCATTTAATCCAGCAGTTGGACCTAATGTGGAGTCAGAAGCTGGAGAACCAGCATCTCCAAGAGCTCCAGCACATGCTATTAAAACAATAGTACCTAGAGGAGAAACACCAAGTTCTATACATAATGGAACATAAATAGCTGCTAAAATAGGAACTGTACCAAAAGATGTTCCTATTCCCATAGTTACAAAAAGACCAACTAAAAGCATTACAAATGATCCCATTAATTTACTTCCCCCAACAACCCCCACAACACTTTGAACAAGAGGAGCAATTGCGCCAGTATTTCTAATTACGCTTCCATAACCAGCCGCAACTAACATAATAAAAGCAATTAATCCCATAATACCAATACCACCATTTATTAAATCATCAATCTCATTCCATCTAATAACTTTAGTAATTAACATAAATAATATAGCAGCAATTGCTCCTAGAGGTAAAGATCCTGTATATAGTTGAATTCCAAAGGCTATTATAGCAGATAATAAAGTGTACCAATGCTTTAACTCCATTTTTTCAGGTATCTCTTCATGAACACCAGCTATAGTTAAATCCTTGTAAACTCTTGGCTTTGTATAGCTAATAAAAATAGCAATCAAAAGTCCTATTAACATTGCTAATCCTAAAATCCAAGTTGCTTTCCAAACTTGATTAAGCTCAATATTTAGTCCATTGCTGACAATCTGATCTCTAAGAATTCCGTGGAAAATCAAACCAAAGCCAACAGGTAAAACAATATATGGCATTTTTAAACCAAAAGTTAAAGCACAAGCCATAGATCTTCTATCCATTTTTAACTCATCCATTAATTTTAATAAAGGAGGAATCAAAATAGGAATAAAAGCTATATGCACAGGTATTAAATTTTGTGAAAAGCAAGCTATTGTAGAAATAATTACGGCAAGAATCCATTTTTTTCCACTAACAACTTTTGAAATTTTTTTTGATAATAGTGCAGCGACTCCAGTACTATTAATAGCAACAGCTAAAGTACCTAAAAGTACATAGCTCAGAGCAGTTTCAGAATTTCCACCCATGCCTAGTATCAAAGTTTTCATCGTTTCATTAACTCCAATTCCTGAAGTTACTCCTGCAACTAAAGCAGCAATTAATATAGCTAAAATTACATTTAATTTTAATAAACTGAGTATAATCATAGTGGAAACAGAGAGTATTACTGGATTAAAAATCATATTGCCCTCCTATTAATTTTGATGTAATTCTTAATTTTTAATATGATGATTTTCTTTTTCTAAAGATTCAATAATTAAATTTTTCTTAATTACATCTTCAACTGTATCTATATCAGGGTACATAACTCTATCTTCATCGTAATACTTTACATTTTCTCTGATGATTTTGTAAGCTTCTTGAGTCATTAAACCAAGAGAGTCTTTAGATTTTTTTAAATCAATTGCTTGACAAGCACATAAAATTTCCATAGCTATAACTTTTCTAGCATTACCTAAAATCTCTCCAGCTTTTCTAGCTGCAATTGTTCCCATAGAAACATGGTCCTCTTGATTAGCTGAAGATGGAATTGAATCAACAGATGCAGGATGTGCTAAAACTTTATTTTCTGAAACTAAAGAAGCTGCACTATATTGAACAATCATAAATCCTGAATTAACACCACCTTTTTCAACTAAAAATGCAGGTAATCCATTATTTAATTGAGGATTAACAAGTCTTTCAATTCTTCTTTCAGATATATTAGCCATTTCAGAAAGAGCTATTCCTAAAAAATCAAATGGGAGTGCCATTGGTTGCCCATGGAAATTTCCGCCAGAGATAACTTCATCTTCATCTACAAAGATAATAGGATTATCGGTAACAGCATTCATCTCTATCTCTACTTTTGTTTTTATAAAATTAAAAGCATCCTTACTAGCTCCATGAATTTGAGGTATGCATCTTAAAGAGTACGGGTCTTGAGTTCTTAGCTCTCCTTGTTTTGTTATACATTTACTTCCTTTTAATATTTTTCTTATATTTTCAGCTGTTGTTATTTGCCCAGCGTGAGGTCTAACTTTATGAACTTTTTTATCAAAAGCACAGATAATTCCATTTAAGGCTTCTATACTTAAAGCACCTGCTAAATCAAGATGTTTCATTAAATTTAAAGCATCATATGTCACATGAGCACCAATAGATGTCATAACTTGTGTTCCATTTATAAGAGCCAATCCCTCTTTAGATGAAAGAGAATCTAAGATTTTAATACCAGCTTTTTCCATAGCTTCTTTTCCAGAAAGAAGTTCATTTTTATAATAAGCTTTTCCTAAACCAAGCATAACTAATACCATATGAGAAAGAGGAGCTAAATCACCAGAAGCTCCTAAAGAACCCTTTTCTGGAATATATGGAGTTACATTTTTATTTAACATTTCAACAAGAGTATCTAAAGTTATTTTTCTAACTCCAGAATGTCCTTTACAAAGATTGACAATACGTAACATCATAATTCCTTTAACATATTCAATGGATAAAGGGTTTCCTACTCCACAAGAGTGACTCATTATTAGATTTTTTTGAAGAGCTTCTGTTTCATTTTCAGAGATAACTTGATCAGAAAATTTTCCAAAACCAGTAGTTATTCCATAACAAACTTTTTGATCTGCTACGTATCTTTCAACGAGCTCTCTAGCTTTTTCAACATCTTTATATACTTCTTCTGAAATTTTTACTTTGTAACCTTTTCTAGTAATATTCATAAGATCCTCTAATAAAATGTCCTTTTTTTCAATCACATAAGTATTTTTCATTTCTTCCTCCTTAAAATAGTTCATCTATTAACGGTAACATTGTAGCTCCAAGAGAAACACTACGCTCTCCAAAGTTTGAAAATATAATTGTTTCACTTCCTCTAAAAAAAATATTTTTATCATATATTTTTTTTATCAGTTTTTCTTTAAAGAAGTCTTTATATTGAGAGATATTTCCTGAAATAATAATTTTTTCTGGATTGTACATAAAAATAATATTTTTAATGCCAATAGATAAATAATCTAAATATTTTTCAAATATTTCTTTAATTTGTTTATTTTCAAAATTTTCATTTTTAAATACATCTTTTAATTTAACTATATTTGGATTAACTTTTTTCGCTTCTTCAACTAAAGATAGTTCAGAAACATACTTTCCCCAACACCCTTTATTTCCACATTCACATAAAAGTCCGTTGAAATTTATAATCATATGATTAACTCTAGAGGCTTTTAAAAAAAATTCACCATAAAAATCTTTCTCTATAAAACTTGACATATTTAAAGTACTTGAAATATTAAGTACTAAAAAGTTAGAAAAATCTTTTCCTATTCCTAAAAATTTTTCAGCTATAGCACAAAGATTGGCCTCATTATCAATAAGAACTTTTAAGTTATATCTCTTAGACAGAATTTTAATTTTATCTAAATTAATTCTTATGGATGAAGTAATTTCAATTATATTATTTTCATTATCAACGATTCCAGGTATAGATATTCCTATTCCTATAATTTTTTCTTTTACATGGTTTTGAATATCTGCAAGAAACTCATCTAAAGCGTCGTCAATTTTTTCTATTAAAGTTTCTTTAAAAAAGTCATCTTTTATAATAACCTCTTTTAATATTTCACCTCGTTCATTTCCAAGATGTATTTTCAATGCTTTCAAATGTACTGATATTCCTATACTATAAAAAAAATTTTTTTCTAAAGAGTAATATTGTGCTTTTCTTCCTGAACCAGATCCTATTTTTAAATCCTCTTTTATAATATTTGTATTTAAAAATTTATTAATAATCGTTTTTACAGTTGGAAAGCTTATATTTAAATCATTAGAAATATCAGCTATAGATAGATTCCTTTGTTTTTGATAAATATAATGAAAGACCTTTTTTTCATTATTTTCTTTTATTTTTTTTTGATACATTTATTCCTCCAAAGATATTTTTAAAACCAATTTAGTAATTCAGATGTATTCTAATCAAATATATACCTTTAAAAAAAATTAAAGTCAACACTTCTTTTTTTTAAAAAAAATTATAGTTCGTATTTTATTCTTAAAACATAATAATAGAGAGTATTGTATTTTTTTTGAATAGACTTTATATAAAATATATATTATATTTTTCATATTTTTCGAGGTATTAACATTATCAGAAGTTAAATTTTTTAGAAATTATTAAAGTCATTTAAAAAATATAAAGTGTGGAGGTTTTAAATTATGTTAAATCAAGAAATTTTCAATGCTATGACTATTAAGTTAACTGCCTATGATATCCCTTTAGAAGCACCTAAGTTTGATCCTAAAATTAGAAGAGCTCCTAAAAGAGTTGTACATTTAGAAAAAGATGAAGTTGCATTAGCGTTAAAAAATGCTTTAAGATATATTCCAGAAGAATTCCATGAGATGTTAGCTCCTGAATTTTTAGAAGAGCTTCATACTCACGGTAGAATATATGGATATAGATTTAGACCTGCAGGAAATATTCATGGAAAACCTATATTTGAATATGAAGGAAAATGTACTGATGCTAAAGCAATTCAAGTTATGATAGATAATAATTTAGATTTTGACATAGCTCTTTATCCATATGAACTTGTGACTTATGGTGAAACAGGACAAGTTTGTCAAAACTGGATGCAATATAGATTAATTAAAAAATATCTTGAAAATATAACAATGGATCAAACTTTAGTTGTAGCTTCAGGGCATCCAACAGGATTATTTAAATCTCACCCTTCAGCTCCTAGAGTTATAATAACTAATGGACTTATGATTGGAGCTTTTGATGATTACGATAACTGGGCTAGAGGGGCAGCTCTTGGAGTAGCTAACTATGGTCAGATGACTGCAGGAGGATGGATGTACATTGGTCCTCAAGGAATAGTTCACGGTACGTATTCTACAATTTTAAATGCAGGAAGACTTTTCTGTGGAGTTCCTGCTGATGGAGATTTAGCGGGTAAACTATTTGTAACATCAGGACTTGGAGGAATGAGTGGCGCTCAAGGAAAAGCTACTGTTATAGCTAAAGGGGTTTCTATTATCGCAGAAGTTGATTTATCTAGAATTCAAACTAGATTAGAACAAGGTTGGATAAATAAATTTGTTTCAACTCCTAAGGAAGCTTTTGATTTAGCTAAAGAGAAAATGGATTCAAAAACTCCATATGCTATTGCTTATTTAGGAAATATAGTAGACTTATTAGAATACGCAGATGCAAATAACGTTCATATAGATCTGTTGTCTGATCAGACGTCTTGTCACGCAGTTTACGACGGAGGATATTGTCCAGTTGGGATAACATTTGAAGAAAGAACAAGATTACTAGCAGAAGATAGAGGAACTTTTAGGAAATTAGTTGATGAAACATTAAGAAGACACTACAACGTAATTAAAAATTTAACAACTAAAGGGGTATACTTCTTTGATTATGGAAATAGTTTCTTAAAATCTATTTATGACATTGGAATTAAAGAGATATCAAAAAATGGAAGAGATGATAAAGGTGGATTTATATTTCCATCATATGTTGAAGATATTTTAGGACCAGAACTATTTGATTATGGTTATGGACCATTTAGATGGGTTTGTTTATCAGGTAAAAAAGAGGATCTTTTAAAAACTGATGCAGCAGCTCTTGAACTAGTAGATCCAAATAGAAGATATCAAGATAGAGATAACTATATGTGGATTAAAGATGCAGATGAAAATGGACTTGTTGTAGGAACACAAGCTAGAATATTCTACCAAGATGCTATGAGTAGAACTGCAATAGCTTTAAAATTTAATGATATGGTTAGAAAAGGTGAGATAGGACCAGTTATGTTAGGACGTGATCACCATGATGTTTCAGGAACAGATTCACCATTTAGAGAAACATCAAACATAAAAGATGGAAGTAATATTATGGCTGACATGGCAACACAATGTTTTGCTGGAAATGCTGCCAGAGGAATGACTATGATAGCATTACATAATGGTGGTGGAGTAGGAATAGGAAAATCTATTAATGGTGGATTTGGAATGGTTTTAGACGGAAGTAAAAGAGTAGATAATATTTTAGCTCAAGCAATGCCATGGGATGTTATGGGAGGAGTTGCAAGAAGAGCTTGGGCAAGAAATCCACACTCTATAGAAACTGTTATAGAATTTAATAAAAATAATGAGGGAACAGATCATATTACTTTACCATATATTGTAAACGAAAATTTAATAGAAAAATTAGTAAAATAAAGGAGTAAAAATGGCGAGTGATTTATTAGTATATAATATAGGAGTTCTAATAACTTCTAAAGAAATTGATATTATTAATAAAACCTCCATGGAAAATATAGAAGTATTAAATAATGCATATGTGGCTATAAAAAATGGCCACATATTTTCCTTAGGAGAAGGTGATTATGATAGTAGTCTTATAGAGAATAATACTATTCTTATTGATGCTGAAAAAAATGTTGTTATTCCTGGACTAATTGATTCTCATACTCATTTAGTACATGGTGGATCTAGAGAAAATGAGATGTTCTTAAAAGCTAAGGGAGCAACTTATATGGAAATTTTAAATGCTGGTGGTGGAATTTTAAGTACTGTAAAAGCTACAAAAGAAGCTACAAAAGAGGAGCTAGTTGAAAAAGCTAAAATTAGTTTAAAAAAAATGTTAGCCTTTGGTGTTACTACAATTGAAAGTAAAAGTGGTTACGGATTAGATTTAGAAACAGAGATAAAGCAGCTAGAAGTTAATCAAATACTAGATAAAGAACAACCTATTGATATTGTTTCTACTTTTATGGGAGCTCATGCTATTCCAAAGGAGTATAAAGGAAAAGAAGAGGCTTTTATTAAAAATATTATTCAAATGCTTCCTGAAATAAAAGCAAAAAATTTGGCAGAATTTTGTGATATTTTTTGTGAGCACGGAATTTTTTCTGTAGATCAAAGTAGAGAGGTACTAAAAGCAGCAAAAAAACTAGGATTTAAATTAAAAATACATGCTGATGAAATTGAAAGTATTGGAGGGGCTGAATTAGCTGGAGAGTTGGAGACTACATCATCTGAGCACTTAATGGCTGTTAGCGACGAAGGAATAATAGCACTAAAAAATAGTGGAGTTATTGCTAATATTCTTCCTGGGACATCCTTTTATTTAAAAAAAGAATACGCTCCTGTTAGAAAAATGATTGACCATGGAGTTCAAATAGCTTTATCAACAGATTATAATCCTGGATCATGTCCTACTGAAAATTTACAACTAATTATGCAGATAGCAGCTTTATACTTAAATATGTCTCCAATAGAGATTATAAAAGCAGTTACAATAAATGGAGCAAAATCATTAAATAAAGAGAAGCAAATAGGTTCTATTGAAATTGGGAAAAAAGCTGATTTAGTTATGTTTAACTCTAAATCGTTAGAGTATATTCTTTATCATTTTGGTATTAATCATACAAAAATGGTTATAAAAAATGGAGAAATTGTGTATAATATTTAATAAAAAGCTAGGAGAAGATAAGATATGTACTGGAGCGGAAGGATAGATGGAGAAGAATTAGATGTTCTTCGTATACACCAAGTTGTTAACGTTATGGAATTAAATCAATTACTTAGAGTTGATTTAAAAGAGAAAAAAGTTTGTTTTGTAAGTTTTAATTCTGATGAGGGTGTTAGAAGAAACTCCGGAAGATTAGGAGCAAAAGATGGATGGATTCATGTTAAAAAAGCTTTGTCAGGATTCCCAATTTTTAAAGAAGATTTAAAATTTTATGATTTAAAAGAAACAATCGAAGTTATAAATCATGACTTGGAGTCAGCTCATATAAGAATGTCTGAAATAGTTTCAGCTTTAAAAGAAAGAAATTTTCTAGTAGTTGTTTTAGGAGGAGGTCATGATATAGCGTTTGCAAATTATTCTGGAATTTTAGATTATGCTTTAAAAAAAGAAGAAAAACCTAAGATTGGAATAATAAATTTTGATGCTCATTTTGATATGAGAGAGTATAAAAACGGTAGAAATTCAGGAACTATGTTTCTACAAATAGCTGATATTTGTAAGGAAAAAGCGTTAAATTTTGATTATAATGTTTTCGGAATTCAAAAATTTTCTAACACTAAGAGACTTTTTGATAGAGCAGATGAATTAGGAGTTAAATATTATTTTGCTGAAGAGATAAGAACTATTCCAAGTGATGATCTTTACTCGATTTTAAAGAGAAATGACTATATACATTTAACATTATGTACTGATGTATTTCATATAACTT
Source organism: Cetobacterium somerae (assembly GCF_022430525.1). Lineage (NCBI taxonomy): Bacteria > Fusobacteriati > Fusobacteriota > Fusobacteriia > Fusobacteriales > Fusobacteriaceae > Cetobacterium > Cetobacterium somerae. Next base: position 96,472 of record NZ_CP092522.1, read on the forward strand.
CTGCTCCTGGAGTGAGTGCACCACAAACTTTTGGAGTTAATCCAAGAAATGCATTACCTCTTTTAAAAACAATTGCAAGATATTCAAAAAATTTAACAATAGATGTAGCAGAGATTAATCCAACCTTTGATTATGATGATAGAACATCTAGATTGATGGCTAATATAATTTATGAACTTATTCTTAGTCATTTTGAATAATTATATACAATAAGGAGGAGAGAATGAGTTTAAAAAAATTAAAGTTTTCAAAAATAAATCCAGCAGGAAATATAACTTTACTTTATGATATGAAAAATATAGATAGCGATGATATTCAAAAAATTTCTAAAATTTCTATGGGTGATTTAAATTTGTATGCAGAACAAGTAGGATTTATTAATGATACTCATCTTCAAATGATGGGCGGAGAGTTTTGTGGAAATGCTTGCAGATCTTTTGCAGCTTATTTAGCGTTTAATGATATAAATTTTAAAAATAAAAAAGATTATAAAATAACTTGCTCTGGTGAAAATTCAAAATTAAATGTAGAAGTTAGAGTTTCAGAAATTGATAATATATTTTTATCAAGAATTAAAATGCCTAAAAGTATTTCTACTGAAACAATAGATTTAAAATTATCAAAAGAAAAAATTTTAAAAATAAGTGAAATTATTTTTGAAGGAATTGTTCATTTTATTGTAGAGTCTTCTGTAGATAATGAAATTATAAATAAAATTAGAGAGTATTCTAATAAGAGAAAATATTCAGCTTTTGGAGTGATGTTTTTTGATTATAATAAAATGCATATGGTACCATATGTAGAAGTTCAAGGATTTGATGGAGTTTGGGAAAATAGTTGTGGATCAGGGACAACTGCAGTTGGATATTATTTAAAAAAATATAAAAATATAGATTTTGCAAAAATTATTCAACCGGGAGGTTGGTTAGAAGTTTCTCATGAAAATAATGAAGTTTTTATAGATGGTCCTGTTGAAATAGTTGCTGAGGGAATTTCTTATATAAATTTATAAAATATTAAGAGAGGAGAAAGTTCCTCTCTAATTTTTATTTCAAAACTTTATTAAACGAAATTATTATTATCAATACTAAGTCATTAGCATGAGCTTTCAAATATTCTATGGAAGATTTTATATATTAGTGTATCAGAAAACTTATTTATTGAAAATAATTAACTTTAGTTGAATTCATGAAATAACTACTAGGAATATAAATATTCAGAGTTATATTAAATAATATATTTAGAAAATTATAAATTCCTTTAAATTATTGATAAAATATCTAATGGTTTATTCAAAATGAAATCAGCTGTTGTTTTAGAAATATCGATTGCTCCCCAAGAAGCTAGAGCAAATTTCATACCAGCTTTTTTACTAGCAATCTCATCAGCTATGGTATCACCAACATATATAACATTTTCTGGATTTAAGCTTAAAAGCTTTGCTCCTAAAAGTAATGGTTCAGGATTAGGTTTATGAAGAGTAGTATCTTCTGCAAGGACAGCACAGTTAATATATTTATCTAGTTTTGTAGGAATAAAATCAATTTCATACTGTTTTTTCATTTTAGAACTAACTATTCCTATTTTAATTCCTTTCTCATATAAAGTTTTAAAAACCTCATTAAATCCATCATATAAAACTGCCCCTTCTTCAAATTCATTAACATATTTAACCCATTTACCATAAGAGTCTTCAATATTATCAAAACCAAGCATTTTAATAGTTTGTTTGCCAGGATATGCACAATATTTAATAAGATTATCATAAGAAATTTCTTTTCCAAGTTCCTCTAAAATTAACTTTTGTAATGGAATTATATTCATTTTTTGAGTATTCAAAATAGTTCCATCTAAATCAAAAAGAATGCCTTTAATAGTATTTTTCATATAAACTCCTTTTTATTATTTTTCTAACCTCATAGTAACATTCTCTAAAAAAAATTGGAATATATTTTTAATAAAAATAATTTTGTATTGACATTTGAGGCTCAATATAATAATATCATAAGAACAAAAATTTTAAAGGAGAGTGACTATATGAAACTTGAAATGAAAAAATCTAACTTAAATGATGGAGTTGATGTTTATAGATTTCTTTGTGATTTAGGAATAGGAGAAAATGGATTTCATATGACCCCTCCAAGTGATAAAACAGAATTCAAAGAATTATTAAAAAAATTTTTAAAAGATTCAGAGGAAATTCAGCCAATAGGTCGAGTAATGCAAGAAATATATTGGATGTATATTAATAATGAAATTGTAGGAATATTAAAATTAAGACCTCAATTGAATGAAAATTTATTAATAAATGGTGGAAATATGGGTGTTAGTATTTCTCCAAAATTTAGAGGTAATGGATATGGTAAATTAATTATAAAAAAAGGAGTAGAGCTTCTAAAAGAAAAAGGTGTTTATAAAATTTTAATAACAATTTATGAAGATAATATACCTTCTAGAAAAGCTGTAGAGAGTAATGGAGGAGTATTATACGATATTAATGAAGATCTTTGTAGGTATTGGATAGATAATACAGTAAATATAGATAACGAACAACTATAATTAAAATATTTGGAGGACGAGTTTTGAAAATTAATATTAAACGAATTATGAGTGACTTAGAAATTTTAAATACATTTAACAACACTCCTAAAAATGGTTGTAGCAGATATTCTTTTACTATTGAAGATAAAAGAGCAAAGGAATACTTGATAGGTGAAATGAAAGCTGCTGGTATGGAAGTTTGGTTTGATGGTATTGGAAACTTACATGGACTTTTAAAAGGAAATGGAGATAATAAAAAGATTGTATTAAGTGGCTCACATATAGATACTGTTGCAAATGGAGGAAAATATGATGGGAACCTCGGAGTAATTGGTGCTCTTGAAGTTGCTAGAATACTTTCTAAGAATGAAGTGAAAATCTATAATGATTATCAAGTTTCAATTTTTGTTGAAGAAGAAGGGCCTCATTTTAGTACTAATTTAATAGGAAGCAAAGCTTTTTGTAAAAATTTTTCTACAGCTCATAGCAAGAAAATTAAAGATTCGGATGGAAAGTCAATGTATGAAATTATGAAAGCAGTAGAATATAATCCAGAGGATATAGATAAGATTTCATTTGATTCTAATAAGTTTAAGGCTATGATTGAACTTCATATAGAACAAGGAAGAGTATTAGATTTAGAAAATAAATCTCTTGGAGTAGTTAAAGGTATTGTAGGATTAAAGTGGTTTAAGATAATAATAAAAGGTGAGTCTAATCATGCAGGGGCTACACCTATGAAGTACAGATTAGATCCTGTAGTAGAAGGATGTAAGTTAATCTCAGAAATACCAAATATTGTAAAATCTATGGATGATAGTTCAATAGTAGCAACTGTTGGAAAAATAAATATATTTCCGAATCAAACTAATATAATTGCTAAATTTATAGAGTTCACAATAGATTTAAGAGGAATCGATGAGGAAAATTTATTAACTGTAATAGATGTAATAGGTAGCCAATTAGATGAATTAAAAGAAAAAGGTTTCTATTGTGAAATTGAACAAATAGCTGAAGCAAAGGGAGTAAAATCTAATTCAGATATTTTAGATATAATAGAAAATACTATAAAAATAAGAAAGTATAATTATACAAAGCTCTATAGTGGAGCTAATCACGATACAAGTATTTTAGGACAACATATCCCATCAGCGATGATATTTGTACCAAGTGTTGATGGAAGAAGTCATTGTAAAGAAGAATTAACTAAAGAAAGAGATATAGAAGCTGGTTGCCAAATATTATTTGATACAATTGTTGAGTTACTGAAAAAATAAAACACACGGATCATTCCGTGTGTTTTTATTTTAACTTAAAAAATCTAAAGTATATTGAGCATATAAAGCTGTACCAATTTCTAGAGAATCTTCATCTATTGCAAATTTTTCATGATGATGAGGATAATTAGCATCTTTAGCTGGATTTCCAGCTCCAACAAAAGCTAAAACTCCGGGTACTTTCTCCAAGAAATAGCAAAAATCTTCTCCACCAGTAATTTTTTCCATTTTTATAATTCCATCTCTTCCAAGAATAGTTTCAACAGATTTTAAAGCTATCTTTGAGCAATTTTCATCATTTATACAAGGTGCAGTTCCATATGTATAATTAACTTGACCAGAAGCTCTATACGTATCACAAGTTCCCTTTGTAACTCTTTCTAATATTGATTTAAAATTATTTCTAATTTCAGGATTAAAAGCACGAGTTGTTCCTTTTAAAATAGCTTGATTTGCAATAACATTAAATCTTGTTCCAGAATGAAAAGAACCGACAGTTACAACACTAGATTCTAACGGACTAATCTCTCTACTTACAATTGATTGTAAATTCATAATTAAAGCTGAACCAACAACAACGGCATCAATAGTTTGATGTGGGAGCGATCCATGCCCACCTTTACCGTTTACAACAATTTCAAATATATCTGCTGATGCCATTCTAGGACCAGCTTCTACAGAAACTTTACCACAAGGAAGATCACTCCATAAATGAATTGCAAAACATCCATCTGCATTATCAATAGGTTCCTCTTCAAGCATTTTTAAAGCACCTTGCGCAATTTCTTCTGCAGGTTGGAAAAAAAGTCGAACTTCGCCAGCTAAAGTATCTTTTATTTCATTTAATACTTTAGCAGCTCCTAAAAGCATTGCAGAATGTCCATCGTGGCCACACGCATGCATCAAACCGTTATTTACAGAACAATATTCTACACCAGTACACTCTTGAACTTGTAAGGCATCCATATCTGCTCTTAAAATAATTTTTTTACCTTTTTTACCTTTATTTATAAATCCAACTACGCCAGTACCTGCAATTACTTTAAATGGAATCCCCATTTTTGTTAATTCTTCTTGAATTCTCTTAGATGTTCTAAATTCTTGAAAACTTGGTTCAGGATATTTATGAAACTCCCTTCTCATGTTAATAATATAATTTTTATTTTGTTCTACAAGTTTTTTAATCATTTTCTATCCTCCTTATAGTAATTTTACAAATATTCCAGCTATAATAACAGAAACAATAGTTACAGAAACAAATCCTCCAACTAACATTTTTGGTAACATAGCATCAATTAAAAATTGTTTTTCTTCTTCTGTTTCTCCTAAAGATTTAGCTGCTTCAACTGTTAAAGCATAATTTGCAGGAAATCCATATAAAGCATTTAAAGATATGGCACAAGCCATTGGAGAAGATTCTTTTAAAATTTTACCAACGACAAATGAAAATATTAACATTCCAACTACACCAAATCCAATAATACCTATGAAAGGAATCAAAAGAGTTTGAAGCATTTCAGGAGTAGCTTTAGATAATCCTCCAAATATAAAAGCCATTAGACCAGTCATATAAAATCCAAAAGTTCCAGATACATTTAAAGGTTTTCTTTCAATAAAGCCACTTTCAGCACCAATTACTCCAACAAATAAACAGATAACATATCTAGAAACAACTTCATTAATTGCTTCTGTAAATAAAATTGCACCTCCAACTAAAAGAGCAAGCTTTAAAAGAACAATATAAGTTGTTTGATATTCTTTCGGTAAAGGTGGAATTAATCGCTTTGTCTCCTCTTCTTCAATCTCTTTTTTATCAAGATTAATAGCTTCCCCTTTTCTAAATTTTTTCAAAAGACTTGTTCCTTCTAATCTTAGAACAAAAGCTGTTAAAGGATAACCAATAAATCCTTGCATAACATACATAACAACAGCTAAAACAGCAAGCTCAGGCAATCCTTTAGCAGTTGCGGCCTCGGACATAATAATTGAAGCAACAACACCTCCGCTAAGTGGCGGGGTTGCAATAACTAACATTTCCCAAGGAAAAAATAGTTTTCCTAAAACTAAAGTTCCAAAACAAATTCCCAATATTCCAAAAATAGCTATTGAAAATGACTTCCATTGTCTAATAAGTTCTTTTAAACTTAACATAGTTCCTAAATGTGTAACAAGAAAAAGCATAGAACTTATAATAATTGGAGTTACGAATCCAGCTATTTCAAGAATATTTTCTGGAAATATTGTCCAATAACCAATTAAAAAAACAATAGCGGTAATAAAAACAGATGGAACAATAGCCTTAGTTTTAATAGAAATTATTTCTCCGATAGCTAGAGCTCCCAAAACACAAATAATAGCTGTAATTAAACTCATAAAAAATCCCCTCCAAATAGTACCAAATAAAAAATATTATTGTTATAAATTTTTGTTATTATACACTGGTATTATTAATTAAATAAAATATAAAAAATATATAGTTATGATATGTTTGAAATAAAAAATATATTATTAAATTTCAAGCTGTATTTAAAATAAAAGGAAGGTAAGTATTTTCAACGAATAGATAAAACAAAGTATGTCTTTTTATTTTAAAATTTTTTTAAGCTTTGGAGGTAATCATGAAAAAAAAAAATAAGTTATTTTCATTAATGATAATATTTTTTATTATTTTTAGTAATGGATTTGCAAAAGAAAAAATATATTCTCAAGGAAATAGTAAAATCAAAAAGATAGCTTTAACTTTTGATGATGGACCGAATGATACTTCTCTTCCGAAAGTTTTAGATTTATTAAAAGAAGAAGAGATAAAAGCATCCTTTTTTTTCATAGGTAAAAATATTTTAGATAGAAAATTAGAAGTTGAAAGAGTTTATAAGGAAGGACATTTAGTTTTAAATCATAGTTATACGCATTCAAATTTTGATAAGGCATCTCAAGAACTTATAATATCTGAAATAGAAAAAACAAATAATACAATTAATGATATTATAGGTATGACTCCAAAGTTATATAGACCACCATACGGTATAATTACAGAAAATGTAAAAAAGGCTGTTAAAAATTTAGATATGAATATAGTGCTTTGGAATGTAGATGGAGAGGATTGGAATGCAAAGAGATCATTAGATTATGTAGTAAATACTCAAGAAAAAGAAACAAAAAATGGAAGTATTATTCTTATGCATACACAACCAGATAAAGATACATCATATGAAGCTTTGAAAAAATTAATTCCATATTATAGAAGCAAAGGATATGAATTTGTCAAACTTGATGAATTGTTAAATATAGAGCCATATAAAAGTTTAAAATAAAAAAGGATAAAATTCTAAATGAATTTTATCCTTTTTTTTATTGCATACTTGAAGTCATTAAAAATGTCATTGAAAGAAACCAAATAATCATACCAATAACTAGCATAACTAAAGAAGCAATTAAAAAATTTTTTAAATTTTGATTAGTTTTATCAGAAACTAGCCATTTAATCCACATAATTATATTTACAATGGGAATCATCATAATTATTTGAATTATAATCCAGTCTTTGACAGTCAACACTTTTTCGTTATCTTTTATATCCATTTTCAAGAGAGATATTTTGATAAATATTCTCTCACCCACCTCCATAATATATAGTTTATATTAAAATTATACAGTTAAACATAGTTATTTCCTTTAAGTTTATAAAAAAATAAGCATCAAGAGAAAATCTTGATGCTCGATTTTATAATTAGTTAGCAACTGTTTCAACTATTTCTTCAGTTGATACAATTTCAGAGTTTGGAATTATAACATCTCCACTTGTTTCTTCGATTACATCTGCTACAACAGATTGTTCAATAGCTTCAATAGCACTATTAGTAGGCACTTTTTCAATAACAGTAGTCTGTTCAACTATAACTTCTTGTGGAGCAACCTCTTCTTTTCCACACGCTGTAAAAATTGTTAGTATTGCTAAAGATAATAAAATTTTTTTCATTTAGAACTCCTTTTGTTGTTAAATTTACGACATATTGTACAACTATTTTAAGAGATTGTATATTTGAAATTTTAGATCAAAAGTTTTGGTATAATTTTTCAACTTTATAATATGTTCAATTGTTTACAATCATAACAAATAAAAATTAGTTTGATTTTTAATAGAACAAAAGTTATACTACTAATAATAAGATTAAAAAATTTGGACATAAAAGTTTAATCAAAATAATTAGGGGGATACAAATGTTAGAGGGACTACAATTAATTTTAAATACTTTATCAACAGGAGTCGTTGTATTAAATAATAAGGCTGAAGTTAAATTTTTAAATAAGTATATGATGAGTATAATGAAAAAAAAGCATTTAAAAAATCAACAATTAGGTGAACTTTTTGGAAATTTATTTACTTGTATTCATACAGAAGACAGTAATCAAAGATGTGGGGAAACCGAAAACTGTCCCGAATGTCCATTAAGAAAATCTTTAGGAGAAGTCTCTAAAGCTTCTCAAATTGTTGTTTTTGAAAAGGAATTCTACTTATCAGAAGAGCAACAAAAATTAAAAAAATTTTTTGGAATTAGTGTGAAACCTGTAATTGATTCAGACGAAGGTGAGGTATTAATTGAAGTATTTCCAATAAAGCATGATAAAGTTAGTGAATTTTATTTATATTATCAAAATATAGATGAAGTAAATAAAAAAGTATACAGAGATGTTTTAACAGGTTTATATAATAGAAATTTTTATGAAGAAAAAATTTCTAAAATTTATAATAATATGGAACATCTTAGTGTAATTTTACTAGATATAGATAATTTCAAAAGTTTAAATGATACAAAAGGTCATATTGAAGGTGATAAAATACTAAAAGCTCTTTCTAAAATAATAAAAGAGACTATTAATTCCGAAAGTTATGCAATAAGAATGGGTGGAGATGAGTTTTTAATTTTAGTAAAAAAAACAAAAGAAGAAGCATTAAATTTAGCTAAAATAATTTTATCAGAATTTGAGGCTTTTAATAAAAGTATAAGTATAGGAGTTGCTGAAAAAAAGATAGAACTAAAAACAATAAATGATTTATATAAAAAAGCAGATATGGCTCTATATACAGCTAAAAAAAATGGTAAAGGAACAATAGTGACAAATTATTAATTAATTTATATTATTTTCTTCAAAATAATGTTATAATAACAGATACACAAAAAATATTATAAATGGAGAAAATATGAAATTTAAAGAATTTAATTTTAAAACAGAAATAATGGCACAAATAGATGCTGTTGGATATAAAGAACCTACACCTATACAAGCTCAAGCTATTCCTGTTATTATGGAAGGTAATGATATTCTTGGATTAGCAAAAACTGGAACAGGAAAAACTGCTGCATTTGTTTTACCTATTTTGGAAAAAATAGCAACAACAAAAGGAAAAGGAAGAGGAGTCAGAGCTCTTATTATTGCACCGACTAGAGAACTTGCAGAACAAATTAATAATACAGTTTTACAATTAGGAAAACAAATTGGAATAAAAAGTTTAACTGTTTATGGTGGAACATCAGCAAAAAAACAGATAGAAGGTTTGAAAACAGGTGTGGATATTGTTGTAGGATGTCCCGGAAGAATATTAGACCATATTAACCAAGGAAATTTAGGGTTAACAAGACTTGAATTTTTGGTATTAGATGAAGCTGACCACATGTTAGACATGGGATTTTTAAAAGATATTGAAAAAATTGTAAAACATACTCCTAAAAAAAAGCAAACTCTTTTCTTCTCAGCAACAATGCCAAAAGAAATTAAAACTTTAGCATTTAAAGTTTTAGAAAAGGGACATAAAACAATTGAAGTAGAATACAAAGATCCTGTTAAATTGATTGAGCATGAATTATATCACATAGATCACGATGATAAAAAATCAAAACTTATAGAATTACTTGATGATTCGAGTATAGAATCTGTTATTGTTTTTACAAATGGAAAACACAAAGCTAGACATCTTAGTAAAACATTAGAAATTAAAGGATTAAAAGCTGTAAATTTTCAAGGTAATTTATCACAAAATCAAAGAGATGCTGCTTTATCTGGTTTTAGAGAAGGAAAATATAATATACTTGTAGCTACTGATATTGCTGCTAGAGGCTTAGATATACCTCAAGTTACTCATGTTATAAACTTTGATTTACCTAAAACGGCTGAAGCATTTACTCATAGAAGTGGAAGAACAGGAAGAGCTAATAAAAATGGTATAGTAATTTCTTTTTCGTCATTAGATGATAAAAAGATTTTAACAGAAATTTTAAAATTAAATAAGATAGAATTTGCTAAAGTTCATGGAAATGAGAAAGATTTATCTAAAAAGCCTATAAAAAAATATAATGAAAAACCTACCAATACTCAAAATAAACCTAAATCTAATAGATTTAAAAAATCTTCAAATAAACAACAAAGTGCAAAAAAATCTTAATAAAAAAATCTTTCTATTTATTTAGAAAGATTTTTTTTTATAAATCATCTCGTATTATATGTATAATACGAGATGATTTGTAATGAATTTACTAAAGTTTTTTAATAAATTATAAAATATACATAAAAAAAAGAGATTTGAATTAACTAAATACGAGATTATATAAATAAAAAAAGGAATCCAGTAGATTAAATTCATAGGATTCACTTTATTATTTCTTAAAATTATTTTTGAAAAATAATTATTTATTATAATTTGTAATTTATAGTAAAAATCAATTATATACTTAATATTAATACAGAACCCATAGTTAAATATACTCCACTTGAAATATAAGTCATATATTTTTGGAAATTCCCTTTTATATTTTTTATAAAATGAGAAACAAAACTAGCCAAACAAATAAACCAGATAATTTCAACTATTAAATATGCAGTTCCTAATAATAAAGCTTCTTTTGCATAATTATTAGTATTTATTACAAATTGAGGAATAAAAGTTACAAAAAATAATAGTATTTTAGGATTTGCTAAATTAGTAATAACTCCTCTTATATAACAATCATTTTTTAATACTAGTGAAGCATTTGAACTTTCATTATTTTGTTTACTTTTTAAAGTAACAATTCCAATATATACTAAATAAAGACCACCAACAATTTTTATAAGGCTTAACATATTTGGAAATATATATATAATTGAAGAAAGTCCAATAGCAGCAAGAATATTGTAAATCATACCTCCTGTCATTATACCTAAAGCTGATAAAATTCCCTCTTTTCTTCCTAAAGAAGCTGAGTTATTCAATACATAAATTGTTGCTATTCCAGGTGTTGCTGCAATAATTAAAGATGATAATAAAAAACTTAGTAGCATATTTTAGTCCTTTCTATATGAATTTGTCTGTAAAATTAATATTACAAAGAGATATTAACATAAAAAAATGTTTTTTTCAACAAAATAATGAATATTTTATTCATTATTTTGAATTTTTGTACTAAAGTAATTTTTATGATATAATTAATAAAAAATAAATAGGAGTTGACTAGTGGAAATATCTGAAAAAATTAAAAATCTAAGAAAAGATCGAGGGTTATCTATAAAAGAACTTTCTGAAAAAACAGGTCTCTCTGTTGGATTTATTAGTAATTTAGAAAGAAATATTAATAGTCCATCTATTGCTAATCTTCAACTAATATGTAAAGTTTTAGATATTAGTTTGATTGATCTTTTAAAAGAAGATAAAGAATCCGTTACAACGTTAAAAGCAGAAGATCGAAAATTATTATTTACTTCCAATAAAGAAGGAACTAAGTACTATAATTTAATACCTGATAATTCAGAAATTAATGGAAGTTATGTTATTATCAATCCTAAATGTACATCTGAAAATGTACGATGGAGTCATTCGCACGATGAAATTGGAATAGTTATTAAAGGTGAATTAGAAATAAATCTTTCAAATAGAAAAATTTATAAATTAAAAGAAGGAGATTCTATCTATATAAAGAAAAATACACCTCATAAATATAGAAATCCAGGAAATATTCCTGCAGTTACTCATTGGTTCTCTATAAAAAAATAAAAAGGAGAATAATTTGAAATCAGATAAATCTATAAAATACAAAGAAAATACAATTAAATTTTTTAATCAAATGGCTCATAAAAGTCATGGAGATTCTTTTAAGCACTATAATAATGTTTTAAAATGGCTTAAAGAACTATCCATAAATGAGAAATATACCCTTTTAGATTTAGGAACGGGGAAAGGAGATCTTTTAGTAAAAATTCTAAATAATATCTCTATTAAAAATAAATCTTGGAATTTAATTGGCTTAGATATATCGCCAGAGATGATAAAAAAAGCTCTTGAAAAAAAACTCCCTGTTAACTTAAACGTTGGAGATAGTGAATCATTACCTTATAAAAATTTATCAATTGATATTATAACATGTATTAATTCTTTTCATCATTATTCTAATCCTGAAAAATCAATATATGAAATAAATCGAGTTTTAAAATCAGAAGGAATACTTATTTTAGGAGAAATTTGGTTACCACCTATATTTAGAAATTTGATAAATCTATTTCTTCCTTATATGAAAACTGGAGATTATAAAATTTACTCTTGTAAAGATATTATAAAATTATTTTCTCAACAAGGTATTATTTTAGTGGAAAAAAAATACGTTTTTCCTAGTAATTATACATATTTATTAAAAAAAGCTGAAGTAAAATAAACCTACTTCAGCTTTTAATTTTAAAATCTATAAGTAATTCCAACTCCTCCTTGAGGTTGAAGTTTCCAATCTTTTTGCGAAGAACCCCAAACTTGATTTGAATACTTGACTTGCACAAATAAATCCATTGTTAAATCTTCAGAATGATTATATATTATTTTTAATTGAGGTAAAACAAAAGCATTAAACATATTAGAGTAACTTTTATCACTATCTAATTTTGTTGGCCATAACCAACCATACCCATGATTTATTATCCAAAATGTTGGCTTCCAATTCTTTTCACTACTACTTGTAAATATATACGGATCAAAACCTGTAGCAAAATTAAATTGAAGATTTGTTCTTTTATTAAATTGATAAATATTTTTAGAATATTCAAGCCAAGAAACAATTGCAAAGTAATTCATCTCCTCTTTTTTATCAATTTTAAAATCACCATTATACCATTCCTTAGATAAGTATCCGTTAAATTGAAATTTAAAATCTTCATAAATTTTAAATTGTGTTAATAAATTAAGTGCTGCATGATTCATATGACCGTTAGGATTAGATTTTACAAATGACCCATAATAATATAATGGTTGTATTGCAAATTGCAATACTTCAAAATTTTCACTCTTTGGAAAATATTTATAAAAATCTAAAGATGAACTTATCCAAGTCCAATATTTATCATCAGAATCTTTAAAAAAATTTGTTTGTCTAGCTCCTATTTGAGTTCTCCAAATAGCTTTAGTATCAAAAAAGTTTTTATGAATATATTCAAAATAGCCCTTAGGTACACTAAAATTATGATTAGCTTTATTACTATCTTTTTTATATTCACCACTATAGATATTCATTAATCTATTCCATTCAAAAAATAATGACCATTGGGGTGTGAATGTATAATCTAAGTAAAGCATAGGATGAGCTGTCGCAGTTTTATACTTACCGGAATTTCCATAAATTGTAAATATACTTCCAACTTCTCCATAAGGAGTAAATGAATTTTCTAAAAAATTTGTTTCTTGTTTTATTCTCTTATCATAAGAAGTTTGTATACTATTTCCAATCTCTGTATTTTTGAGTTCTGCAAAAGCTTTATTACATAAAATTGAAGTTAAAAGAAAAGAAAATATCAAATATCGTTTCTTCATAAATTACTCTCCTCATCTTTAGTTAGACTATTTATTTTAGAAGTCTAAAAATTCCATGTTGATACCATTCTTGTTATCCATATCCAGAACGGTGCAGCAACCATAAATAAAAGTACACTTACAGCTAATGAGGATGTACCTGTACGTACATAAACTTGATAACGGCTACTTATAATAATCCCAGAAAATGCAGGTGGTAAAGCTCCTGAAAGTACAAGCATTTGAAGGTGTATTGGATCTAATTTTACAAGTAATCCAACTATTAATAAAAGTCCAGGCATTAATATTAGCTTAATGAATGTATTATAAATAATTTCTAAATCAAATTCAAATTTTAATCCTGATAATGTTAATCCAGCTGCAAATACAGCAACTCCAGAGTTAGCTTTTGATATTAATTCAAAGTTAGGATCTAAAATAGGAGGAAATTCTATTCCAAGTAAAACAATTATCACGGCCAGTATAGGAGCCCAAGCTACTGGTTGTGTTAATGCACTTATAACTGGATTTTTTTCTAATTTTTGCATCTCTTGCTCAAACTCGTCAATCTCTTTTTTTATGCCAGTTTCAGTGCTTAAGTCTTTAATTAGTTGGTTTTGAACTTTTGCTCCACCAGGATTTAAAAGAGATAGTCCTATTGGAATTGTAATTGCATTAACCACTATTGAAACTATAGCTACAACAAGTCCAGTATTAGCTGTAGCACCAAATATAGGATCTAAAACAGCAAATCCCAAAAATCCAATTGTTGGTGATCCTGCAATTAATGCACAGACAGCTGCTTCACCCTTTGTATGTTTAAAAAATTTATAACAACTAAAGAATGACCACATAAAAACACCTACAATAACAAAAGTACTTACTAAAGTTAGTTTTATATCTTCAAATAACATATGTCTATCTGCTTTTACAATTGATACAAACAAAGCTGCAGGTAGAGCATAATTTAGAACCAATTTATTAAAACTTCTAGCATTATCTTGATTAAAAGCTTTTGTTTTTCCAGCATAAAATCCTAAAAGCATAATTACAAAAATTGGAACTATATCTTTCATAATAATATCCCACATATTATCAGCTCCTTTTAATTTTTAATTTTCTAATTTTTTATTGCAGTTTTAGGATTTAAAGAGGTAATATGACCACTTTCAGTTCCTGTTTTTGGATCTATTTTACAATTAATTAAAGTTGGCTTTAATGACTCTATACCTTTTGTAATTGCATTTTTTAACTCCTCTTGAGTTTCTACATTATATGGAGTTCCTCCAAAAGCTTCAATTAACTTATCGTATCGTGCTGTTGCCATAAGAGTTGTTGGAGATGGATCTGTTCCTCTACCTAAATTTTCATGGTCTCCACGATAAATTCCACCATTATTGAATACTACTATTGTTATAGGAAGTTTATATCTACAAATTGTTTCAATTTCCATTCCACTGAATCCAAAAGCACTATCTCCTTCAATGGCTAAAATTGGTTTGTTGCTAGTTATGGCTGCTCCAATTGCAAACCCCATTCCTACTCCCATTACTCCCCAAGTTCCACAATCTAAACGTCTACGAGGATAGTACATATTTATAACATTTCTTGTATCATCTAGAGTATTAGCTCCTTCATTTACAAGATAAATATCTTTATGAGAATCTACAACTTCCTTAACAATTTTTAAAGCATTATAGTAGTTTAAAGGCATAGTTATTGCATTTAATTTTGTTGCCATCTTATCTATATTAATTTCTTTATCTTTTTCAATATTTTCAATCCAAGAAGAATCTACTTTTATAGATATTTTTTCCAATCCATTTACTAATAATTCCATACTTGATTCAATATCTCCTACCACTGGAGCTTCTATCGGACGATTGCTATCTATTTCTTTAGGATCGATTTCTAATTGAATAAAACGAACGTCTGGATTCCAATGTTTTCCTTTTCCATGACCTAAAAGCCAATTTAATCTAGCACCTATAAGCATAACTATATCCGCATTTTCTAAAACAAATGAACGAGCTGCTGCTGCACATTGTGGATGATTATCTGGAAGCAACCCTTTTGCCATTGACATTGGTAAAAATGGAATTCCAGTTTCCTCTAAAAATTTTTTTATTAATTCGTCTGCTTGAGAATAGGCAGCTCCTTTTCCTAAAAGAACTAAAGGTTTTTTTGCATTTGAAAGTAAATTTAATGCCTTAATTATAGAATCAGAACTAGGTATAGACTTTGGAGCTGGATTTTCTACTTTAAATAAAGTTTTTTCTGCCTCTACTTTATCAATGACACTTCCTAATAACTCTGTAGTTACATCTAAATAAACTCCTCCTGGTCTTCCTGAAGTTGCAGCTCGAATAGCTCTAGCTAATCCTATTGCTATATCTTCTGGTTTATTTATCCTATAGGCTGCTTTAGCAAAAGGTTTTGCAATATTCATTTGGTCTAACTCTTCATAGTCTCCTTGCTGCAAATCTATAATAGCTCTATCACTAGAACCACTTATTTGAATCATTGGAAAACCATTAACTGTTGCATTTGCAAGAGCAGTTAAACCATTTAAAAATCCTGGAGCTGAAACAGTTAAACATATCCCTGGTTTTTTTGTTAAATATCCACTTATAGCTGCTGCGTTTCCAGCTGATTGTTCATGTCTAAATCCTATATATCTAATTCCTTCTTCTTGAGCATGTCTTGCTAAATCTGTTATAGGAATTCCTACAACTCCATAAATAGTATCAACTCCATTTTTTTTCAAAGCTTCTACCATTACATGCATTCCATCTGTTAAGTTATCATTTTGAACACTAGACATAGTAACCTCCTAAATATATTTATGTCTTTGTAAAGAATTTTGTGGTAATTAGAATCAATTACCACAAAATCTAATTAATTATTTACAAATAATATGTTTTTCACGAAATTGTTTTATTTCTTCATCTGAATATCCAATTGATTTTAAAACTTCATCTGTATGCTCTCCTAATAAGGGCGCGCTTTTTATATCTGGAGTAAAGTTTGAGAACTTTTGAGGACAACCTATTGTTAAATACTCTCCACGTTTTGGTTGCTCAACTTTTACAAGAGTTCCACATTTATGTAGTGAATCATCTTTTTCTATTTCAGCCATACTTAAAACAGGCCCACAAGGCACTCCAAATTTACTCAATTCATCTACTACTTCAAATTTATCTCTTGTTATTGTATATTTTTCTATTTCTTTATAAATTTCTTGTTTTACTAGATTACGAGCCGCTGGAGTATTAAATTTAGAGTCTGTAATCCATTCAGTCTTACCAATACCTTTGCAAGCTTCCGCAAAAGCTTTATCTTCATTTTGTAAAACTATATATACATAAGCATTTGAATCTGTTTCCCATCCTTTACATTTATAACACCAACCAAGAACTTGGCCACCCTCAGCATTTCCATAACGTGGAACTGTATCTTTCACTTTTTCTTCAGGATATCCTGGAAAATGTTTTAATTCTCCTGTATGCTCTAAAATTAATTGATCACGAAGTTTAACTCTACATAAATTTAAAACAGCTTCTTGCATTGATTGATATACAAAACAACCTTCTCCTGTTTTTTCTCTTTGCATTAATGCGGCAAGTAGTCCTATTACTAAATGCATTCCTGTATTACTATCTCCTAACGCTGCTCCTGATTGAGTTGGAATATTATGATCCCCATCCCACCATCCTGTAGTTGCTGCTGCTCCACCTGCACATTGAGCAACAGGTTCAAATGCTTTTACATTTGCATATGGAGACTCTGGATTAAATCCTTTTATAGAACCATATATTAAACGAGGATTTAATTTATGAACTTCTTCCCATGAGAACCCTAATTTATCTGCTGCTCCTGGATGAAGATTTTCAACAAAAATATCAGCATCTTTTAAAAGTCTTGTTAAAATTTCTTTTCCTTCAGGTGTTTTTGCATCTAATTCTATTGAACGTTTGTTACTATTTAATTGTAAAAAATATAATCCATCTAAATTAGGAATATCTAACATCTGGGTTCTTGTTGGATCACCTGTTCCCGGTCGCTCAATTTTAATAACATCTGCTCCTAACCAAGCCAATAATTGTGTACATGCTGGTCCTGATTGTACTTGTGTCCAGTCAATTACTTTGATTCCCTTTAATGGTGCTGTCATAATAAATTCCTCCTTATTTTGATAATAAAATAATTTATAATTTGAAAATAATCAATTCAAAATTGTTTTTTTATTCAAAATAAAAAATGCGATTCCTTTAAAAAAAATAATATTTATTTAAAATCTTCTTTTAAATAAATTTGTTATTTTATTTTTTTTATAAAAAAAAGATAGAATTTTTTAAATTCTATCTTTTTATATTATTCTTTATGATTAATTATAACTGCTATCATTTCTAGTTCACTTTGGCCAGTATTAATAAGAGAATGCTCTTCTCCATGAGATGTATATACAACATCTCCTTCACCAACTTTATATATTTCATTTGCTTCTTGAACTTCACCATTTCCTTTTAAGATATAGTAAACCTCAAAATCATTAATATGTTTATGAAACCCTATTGATGAACCTCTCTCTAAAATCACTCTACTAAAGAGTTTTCCCTCATCTTTTAATTCAGTTGCAGTTAAAATTTCAATCATCTTCAACCTACCAAATCCACCTTTTAAACCTTCAATTTCATTAACCTTTAAATCAGATTTTCTCTTAATCATAAATACATCCTTCTTGAAATTTTATTTTTAGAGTACCATTAATCAAATATAAATTCAAGAAAAATATTTATTAGTTTATAATTTCTAATAGGTCCCAATCCTCTTCACTTCTTTTGAAATATCTAATAACCCAATCGTTTTCTAATTTTAACTTTAATTTTTCAATATATTTGCATGCATCTTCTGGTGTAGGAAAAAATTGTCTTGAATCTATAAAGTCATAATTCTCATTATTTATAACCTGTATTCCTTTAAAAATTTCAACTTTATACTGTCTTTTTAGCTCTTGTTTCTTTACGTAATTCATAAAACCTCCGATTTAAATTTTATAAAATAACTAAATAAAAATAAAACAGCCCTGTTATAGGTACAAGGCTGTATGATAAATCATTTAAAGACTTTATATTTTTAAAATATACACTTTGACAAAAAATACTACTTCATATCATTATATCGCATATTTGTAAAAAAGTATAGTTTTATATTTTTTAATACATACTCGTTTATTTCTTTATTACACATAAAATACACATAAAAAAAATAAAATAGACTATATTTATAAATTGAGATAAAATATAGTAATATTTTAATTTAATTGTAGGAGATTTTATGGAAAAAATTTTAATTATAGAAGATGAAGATTTTTTAAGAGATATCTTGAAAAGATATCTTGAAAAAGAGGGATATGAAGTCGTTGAAGCAAGTAGTGGTGAAATTGGAGTAAAAAAATTCTATGAAGATAACTTTTCTCTTATCTTACTTGATGTTATGCTACCGGGAATTCAAGGATGGGAAGTATGCAAGGAAATCAAAAAAATATCTGATACTCCTATTATAATGCTTACTGCTCTTAGTGATGAAGATGATGAAGTCAAAGGATTAGAACTTGGTGTAGAAGATTATATTGGAAAACCATTTAAACCTAAAGTTTTAGTAGCAAGAGTTAATTCATTAATAAAAAGAAAAAGAATTTCCTCTCTAGAAAAAATTGGAAATTTAGTAATTGATAGAGAAAATTATAAAGTTCTAAAAAATGGAAAGGAATTAAATTTAGGAAATAAAGGTTTTGCTCTTTTAATGTATTTCATTTTAAATAAAGACTTAGTATTAACTAGAGAAAAAATTTTAAATAATATTTGGACTTTAGACTTTGAAGTTGATGAAAGAGTTGTTGATACACAAATAAAAATATTAAGAAAAAAAATTGGTGAAGGATATATTAAAACTATTAGAGGAGTTGGTTATAAATTTCAGGAGGTAGAAAATGAAAAGGATATCGTATAAAATTTTTCTATTTTTAAATTGCTTAACTTATAGTTTTATAGCTTTATATGTCCTTATTAACTATCTTTTTTTAGAGGATTATCAAATTGGTTTAAAAAAGAAAGAAATTATCTCTCTTGCAAAAGAATATAAAAGTGAAAACTACGAAGATCTTAAGGAAGAAGCACAGCTCAATGCTATTTTTATAAAAGAAGTTTCTATTCATAAAGAAAAAAATATTGGTGATAATAAAAATATAAAACCACACCCCATGAAAATTATTGAAAATGAATTATGGGATGATGTTAAAAATGGAAAAGAAGTTTTAAACATTCAAATTGGAAGAGATAATATTAAGCGAATTGTTTTAGCTAAAAAATTAAATGATGATAAAATGTTAATTATAACTACATCTATTGCTCCTATTACTGATGTTATAAAATCAACCTTAAAATTTTTTATTTATATCATTCTTTTAAGTATTCCAATCAATTTATATATTGCTTATAAATTTTCAATAAAAATGGGAAAACCTATTGAATCTGAACTTATAGAGCTAAACACTCAATTAAAAAATGAATTAGAAAAACAGAAAAAATCTGAAGCTTTTAGAAAGAATTTCATATCTAATGTTACACATGAATTAAAAACTCCTGTGGCTATAATTGATGGATATAGCGAAGCTATTTTAGATGGGATTATTGAATTAAATGAAATACCAGATATTTGTAAAAATATTAATTTAGAAGCCTCTAATATGAATGCTTTAATACAAGAGTTACTTTTTTATTGTAAAATGGAATCAGGGTATATTCCAATAAAAAAAGAATACATTGATTTAAAAGAAACTATTAAAAATATTTTAAAAAGATATGCCATAGATTTTAAATTAAATAATATAAATTTAAAAACTTCTTTAGATAAAATTGAAATATATAGTGATAAAAAACTTTTAGATCGTTGCCTCAACAACCTTATTATTAATTCACTCGCATATGTTAATGTAGAAAAAAATATTGAAATAATACTAAATAAAAATGAAATTATTATTAAAAATAGTAGCGAAATTTTAAAAGATGATAATTTAGAAGAATATTTTAAACCTTTTTCTAAAAAAAATGATAAAAAAGTTAGAAAATATGGTGGTACTGGATTAGGACTATCTGTTGTGTCAGAAATTCTTAAAAATCTTAATTTAGAATATAACTTTTATTATGAATTTAATGAAAAAGTTGTGATTTTTAAAATTTTATTAAAAGAAGATAAAAAGTTTAATTATTAATAGTTTAGTAACTAAATATATCTTTTAAAATATTTTTACATAATAAGATCCATCATTTTTGAGATTCTAAAATGATGGATCTATTTTATAGATTTTATTATAAAACTATTTTTTCTCTATAATACTTTTTAAATAACCATATCCTTTTTCTTCCATATTTTTCAATGGAATAAATTCGATAGCAGCACTATTTATGCAATATCTTAATCCTCCAAATTCTCTCGGTCCATCGTCAAATACATGTCCTAAATGAGCTTTTCCAACTCTACTCACTACTTCAACTCTTTCCATATTAAAACTGCTATCTCTATGATAATTTACTACCTCTGGTGCAATTGGTTTTGAAAAACTTGGCCATCCACATTGAGAATTAAATTTATCTTTAGATGAAAAAAGCGGTTCTCCCGTTGTAATATCAACATAAATTCCTGGCTCAAAAAAATCCCAATATTCGTTATTAAAAGCTCTTTCTGTATCTCCTAATTGTGTTACTTTATATTGTTTTTCTGTTAATTTAGATTTTAATTCATTATCTGATAATTTAGTATATTTATTTTCATCAATTATCATGTTATCGGCTTTTGATAAATCTATATGACAATAACCATTCGGATTTTTCTTTAAATAATCTTGATGGTAATCTTCTGCCAAATCAAATCTAATTAAAGGCATCACTTCTACCATAATTTTTTTAGGATAATTTTTTTGAAGTAATATAATCTCTTTCTCAATAATCTCCTTGTCTTCTAAATCTGTATAATAAATTCCTGTTCTATATTGAGTCCCTTTATCATTTCCTTGCTTATTTAAACTAGTTGGATCTATAATTCTAAAATAGTACTTTAAAAGTGTTTCCAAATTTATTTTCTCAGAATTATATATTACTTCAACAGTTTCAGCATGTCCTGTCCCGTTATATATAACATCTTCATATGTTGGATTTTCTGTTATTCCATTTGCATATCCTGAATTAGCATCAATTACACCATCAATTCTTTTCATATAAGCTTCTACTCCCCAAAAACATCCACCAGCTAAATATATTTTTTTAATATTTTTCACTTTATCACCTCTAAGAGTTTTTTATTATTATATTTATTCTACATATCAATTGTCAAATTTCTTCTTAAATTAAAAAGAAATTAAAAAAAAACTTGTAAAAACTAAAAAGATTAGCATTTATGAAAGGAAGGTAAATTTATGGATAGCTTAAATGATAATAAGTTTTATAAAAAAAATTTAAAAGAAATCTATAAAATTTTTGATAGTAGCGAAACTGGATTAACATCTTATAAAGTTAAAAATTGGATTCATCGTGGAGCTAAAAATTTATTAACTAAGGCTCCTGAAAAAACTTTTCTTTCAAGGGTTTTAGTAGCTATTTCAGAACCTATGGTTAAAGTTTTAATAATAGCTATTTTTTTGACAATCATAATAAATATAATGTCTATTGAACAACATCAGACTCCAGATTGGGGACAAACTATTGGAATAACCTTTTCAGTTCTTTTAGCAACTTTAGTAACTGTTTTCATGGAGAAAAGATCCCAAGACGCCTTTCTTGCTTTAAAAGAAATTGGAGATAAAAGAAATATTAAAGTTATGAGAGAAAATATAATTTATGAAATCCCTATCGAAGATATTTTTCCAGGAGATATTATTTTTATATCTACAGGAGATAAAATTCCTGCTGATGGAAGAATAATTGAAAATAATGACTTAGAAATTGACGAGTCTCTATTGACAGGAGAAAGTCAAGCTTCTAGAAAAATTCAAGAACCTCTACAAGGAGATAATTATTCTCTTGGTGAAAGACTTAATATGGTTTATTCCGGAACCTTTGTAGTTTCAGGTCATGCTAAAATTCTAGTAACTGCTATTGGAGATAATACTGAAATTGGAAAAATATCTACATCTGTGCAAATCGAATATAACATTCTGACTCCATTGCAAAAAGAATTAGGAAATTTGGGCAAAAAAATTGCTATTGCCGGAATTGGAATCGCTATTATTGTCTTTTGTCTTAAAATATTTAACTACTATATTGATAGCCAATTAAATTTACCAAATATTGCACAAGCTATAACTATCTGCATTGTACTTATTGTTTCTACTATTCCAGAAGGGCTCCCTACTATGATTGCTGCAACTTTAGCTCTAGGAGCAATCCGTCTTTCTAAAGAAAATGCCTTAGTTAAAAAATTAGCTGTTTGTGAATCTATTGGGGCTATTGATGTTATTTGTTCTGATAAAACAGGAACATTGACTGAAAATAAAATGAGTGTCATTAAAATTGAAAACTTAAATGAAGATATGTTAGTAAAAAATATTTTCTTTAATAATAGCTCAGCCTTCTCCCAAGATAAAAATTCAACTAAAAAATTTATAGGAAATCCTACTGAAATTGCTCTTCTAAATTATTACTCAAATTTAAAAGAAAAATTTATAATAAAAGAGGAAAAACTTCTTTTTCAATACCCATTTAACTCTACAAAAAAAAGTATGGGTAGTATTATATCAACCTCAACTTTAAATAATTACATATTTTTTATTAAAGGAGCTCCTGAAAAAATATTTGAAGTTTGCAAAATCTCTGAATTTGAAAAACAAAATCAACTTCAAGCAATTCAAGCTGAACAACGAATTGGAAGAAGAATTATTGCCTTTGCTCATAAAAACTTATCAAAAGAAGAAAAATGGAGAGATTTTGAAAATGATCTTATGAAAGATTGTATCTACGACGGTTTTGCTTCAATTTCAGATCCTATTAGAAAAGAGGTTTTTGATGCTATTACCACATGTCAAAGAGCCGGTATTGATGTTAAAATTCTTACAGGTGACAACACCTTAACTGCTACTACAATAGCTAATGAGTTGGGTTTAATCAAATCTGATTCACTTATTCTTGAGGCAAAAGATATAGATTCTATGAATGACTACGAACTAAGAGGGAAATTGCAACATATTTCTGTTATTGGAAGAAGTAACCCTTTAACTAAACTTAGAATAGTTAATACTCTTATGGAAATGGGTAAATCTGTTGCTGTTACTGGAGATGGAATAAATGATGCTCCTTCACTTAAAAGGGCAGAAGTGGGTATTGCTATGGGAATAACGGGAACTGAAGTTTCTAAAGAAACTGCTGATATAATTCTTCTTAATGATTCTTTTGCTACTATAGTTAAAGCTATCGAGTCCGGAAGAGGTCTTTACGAAAATTTTCAAAAATTTATTCAATTTCAACAAATAGTAAATGTTTCCGCTTTATTTCTTATTTTAATGTTTGAACTTTTGGATTGGGGTACACCTTTAAAGCCTATTCAAATTCTATGGATTAATATTATGATGGATGGTCCTCTTGCAATCTCACTAAGTTTTGAAAAAACTAGAAAATATATCATGACTGAATTCCCAAGAGATAAAAGCAAAAGTATTGTGACCACTGATCTATGGATTAATATCTTTATAAATTCTACATTTATGGTTTTATCTATGATTTTTTTTATAAGGGTTTTTCATATCAATAAAGAAATGACACCTACATATATTTTTAACCTTTTTATATTTTTAGTTATATTTAATGTTTATAATTGCAAAAGTATTGGAAAAAACTCTATACTAAAAAGTTTTTTTAATAATAAAGTTCTTAATATAATTGTTATAAGTACTATCATTATTCAAATTTTTATATCTATATTTTTAAGAAGTTTTTTCTCTTTAAATTATTTAAATTATATAGAATATTTAAAAATTATATCTTTTAGTTTATCAATAATAGTTTTTTCAGAATTTATAAGATTTTTTAGAAGAGTTTTTAATAAATAAAAAAGCTCCATCTCAAAATCATAGAGATGGAGCTCATTTTTTATAAATCTTTACTTTTTGCGTATCCTGCTTTTTTATCTATGATATCTATACTTTTATGTTTTTCAAGAAACTTTGCATTTCCAACAAACATATCTTGAATTTCAGGAATTTCACCAAGAGGAATAAGTTTAACCTTAACTTTAAATCCTGCCTTTTCTAAATTTTCTTTCCATTCTCCTGCGATATCATTTTTAGCATGGTCTCCCGCAACAAACATCATTGGCATCAAAACAATCTCTTTTTTCTTATCCTTTTTAAGTTGTTTTACTACAGTTTCAAAAGTTGGATATCCTTCAACAGTTCCAACATAAATTGGTTTCTCCATATCTTTAGCCATATAATCAAACATTGCATAAGCTGATGTTGCTGAATTATATGTTCCGTGTCCTACTAAAACTACAGCTTCTTTTTTATTTAAAGGTCCTACTGTCTTCATAACAGCATTAATTGTATCTTTATAATGATGAGGATCACTTAATAAAGCATCTCCAACTCTTAAATTATTAAAATCTTTTGTATGAAATTGAGCTTCTTTTTTTATTGATTCCATTTCTACACCATCAATTACATTTGTTGGTTGAATAATTACATTCTTATATCCTTGTTTTTTTAGAGATGCTAAAACTTCGCTTGGACTATATTTTTTTATTCCCTCATTTGCTGCCACTCTCTTAGTAACAATTCTAGATGTATATGCTTCAAATACATCTGCTTTTCCATCAAAAGCTTTTATAGCTTTTTGGTTAATTGCATCAATAGTTTTAGCTCTAGTGTCTGAATGAGTTGTTCCAAAGTGTGTCATGACAACTGCACTTTTCCCACCAGTATAAAACTCAGCATCTTCAAAAGCTTCTTCTCCATGAGCTAATAATAAAGCAGTAGATAAACAAAATAATGATAATAATAATTTTTTCATAAAAATATCCTCCCAAATATAATTTAATTTGGAAAAAGAGTCTCCTCTTCTCCGTCCTCGCAGATTTTATAATGGCAGGTCTCCTGACTTAGATTCATCCTACTCGTATCCCTTCCCAAATAAAAATATTCAGTGGTTTCTATACTTTCGTCCTCTTTACAGTGGCGGGACCGTTTAAGTTTTTCACTTAATTCCCTTTTAATCTTTAGAACCATTACAGAGGTATATTATCACTAACATGTTTTTTTTTCAACCATTTTATAAAAAAAGAATACTAATTTATTTTTATATATATTTTATTGATATTATTTTTTCTTATTTTTATAAAAATAAACTATATAAATTCTTGATAAAATTGCTCCGATTAATGCAGCAAAAAATCTGTGACCACTATTTTGAGCTAAATAATAAAA
This sequence comes from Cetobacterium somerae, assembly GCF_022430525.1. Taxonomy (NCBI): domain Bacteria; kingdom Fusobacteriati; phylum Fusobacteriota; class Fusobacteriia; order Fusobacteriales; family Fusobacteriaceae; genus Cetobacterium; species Cetobacterium somerae. Next base: position 122,561 of record NZ_CP092522.1, read on the forward strand.
TCCTGCTAAAAGAAGAAAAATTCTTAATATTGAAGTCACAAAAATAAATAATGAAGGATTTTTAAATTTTTTACTTTCGTCAATACCAAAATTTAAACTATAAAAAAATAAAAAACCTAAAATAATTCCACCTATAAATGCAATAATCATAATGCTCTCCTCCTTTTATAGCTTTATATATTTTCGCTATTATTTATCAATATTTACCATTAAAAAATATTTTTCCTTGCTTTTTTTTATTTTTTAATATTAATAATAGAAATATTGACTTTTTATTGATTTTATTATATTATTTTTATGTACAATATAATAACTGTGGCAAAATAAGGGAAACTTTATGACGCAAAGCTATAGGGTCTTTAAAATGACAGCCAGTTACACTTTTTTAGTGTAACTGGATTTTTTTATTTTTATGGGAGGGAATATGAAAAAAATTTTAATTTCAAATCTATTATTAATATCATCTTTAAGTTATTCATCTTTAGAAAACTCAGCTGTAGAAAGTTCAATGAATATAACTGCAACTATTATTAAACCTTTAACAGTTCAATCAAATGGGCCTTTGGACTTTGGTAATATTTTACCTACTGCAACTAGCCATGCTTATTCGAGCTTTACTGTAAAAGGAGAAGAAAATGCAAATGTAAAGATTTCTTTCGAAAACTTATCTTCTGATGGAGCTAGCTTCACTGTGCCACTTCATAATAGTAATAATAGTGATTCGTTTAATATAACTTTTAACTGTACTGCACCAAACTCACCTGGTAATTTTTTAAACCACACAAACAACATGATTACTCTAACTAATAATGGGGAAATAGTATTAAGTATTGCTGCAACTGCTCAACCTAGAAGAGATCAGACTCCTGGTCAATATACAGGAGAATTTACTATGAGAGCGACATACGAATAAATAAAAAAATCCCTATACAAATTTCGTATAAGGATTTTTTTTTATTTATTTTTTCTTATCTCATCTATAACTTCTAATAAAAACTTCTTACACTGATCATTTTTTATTGTGTAATAAACATCATGAAATTGCGGTGATGGAAACTCTGCTAAAAGTATATTCATAACCATTCTATCTCTATAAATATCAGATCTATTTAAGCTTCTTTCTATTTTTCTTAAACTTTCATCATCTTCTTCCAAAAGATTATCCACAATTGTATTAGCATTTTTAATTAAAATATCTAAATTTGTAAGTCTATCTCTTCTATTTCTAACCTTATTTTTTTCATAAAATGTTTTTCCTTTATTTAACTCTGTTAAAAGTCCAAATAAATTAAGAGTTGGATCTTTTTCTAAAATATTTAGTATTTTTCCATATATTATATTGCTCTCTTTATCCTCTGGACTTTGATTTTTTAAATTTTTTATATATTTTTCTGAAATTTTAATTAATATATCGTTCATAAAATTCTCCTCCATAATATTTTCTTAGACTTATAGTATAACACACTTTATAAAATATATAAATAACTTATAGATAATATTGCAATTATATGACATTCGTAGTATATACTATATTAAAACAATAGAGGAGGTTAATATGTATGATACAATCGTAATTGGGGGCGGAGCAGGTGGACTTACAACTTCAATTGGTCTTGCTTCTGCTGGAAAAAAGGTTCTTTTAATTGAAAAAGATCATTTAGGTGGAGAATGTACTTGGGGTGGATGTGTTCCATCTAAAAGTTTTATCTCAGCATCTAAAACTGCTTCAACTTTGACAGAAGCTCTAGAAATGGCTCTTAAAAATGTTCATGCTATTGGCAATAGTGAACTTCCTCATATTTCTAACTTCAAAAATATAGATTTTATAAAAGGTGAAGGAGCTTTTATTGATAAAAATACTATTTTAGTTAATGGACAACAGTACGTTGGAAAATATATTGTTATTTCTACAGGAAGTTCACCTTTTATTCCTAATATAAAAGGATTAGATAAAGTTGAGTACTTAGCAAATCATAACTTCTTTTATGAAAAAGGTGATTATAAAAGTATTACTTTAATTGGCGCAGGAGTAATCTCTTTAGAGCTAGCTTTTCCTCTTAAAAAATTAAATATAGATGTAACTATTCTTGAAAAATCCGATATTTTTCTACCTATGATGGAAGCTGAAGTGAGAGATTTTTATCTTAATAAATTAAAAGAAGCAGGAATAAATTTAATATTAAATTGCACATCTATGGAAATTGAAAATATAGATAATAATATTCTAATAAAAACTAATAATGGTGATTTTTTAAGTGAAAAAATATTTATCTCTGCTGGTAGAACTCCAAATATACAGAATCTTAATTTAGATAACACTAAAATTAAGTATGATGCAAAAGGAATTTCTGTAGATGAATTTATGAGAACATCTGAAAAAAATATATTTGCAATTGGTGATATAGCCTCTTCTTTCAAATTTTCACATGTGGCTGGTTACCAAGGAGAAATTGTTGTAAGAAATATTCTTTTCCCATATATTATGAAAAAGATAGATTATTCATTTATTCCTTGGACACTTTTTGGAGATATTGAAGTTTCTAAAGTTGGTTTAAATGAGGAGGATGCTCACAAAAAATATAAAAAAACATATATATATTCTCTAGATTTGAATAATGAGAGAAGTTTAATTACATTTGAAAAAGCATTTTTTCTAAAAATTATTTGTGATAATAGATTTAATATTGTCGGTGCTACTTGTATTGGTGAACGAGCTGGTGAAATTATTGGTTTTTTACAACTAATGATTGGAAATAAAGTAAAATTTTATAAGGTTATGAATTCTGTGCAAGCATATCCTACATATACATATTATATTAGAAATTTGGCTAAAAAAGCTTATATTGATTATCTAAGAAGTTTTTTACCTTAAAATTTTAGGGATATTATTAAAATAATAATATCCCTTTTTAATTTTTATTTTATCTTGATAAAAAATCTTCTTTTATATTCTCTAGTTTTTCTTTATTTAAAATTAAATCCAATCCTAGTAAAGCCAAAGCTTTTCCTCCCAATATTACAGCCTCATCTCCTTTAATAGATCCGGCAGCCTTTGCAAATTCATGAGTATGACCAAAAACACTATAATCACAAATTTTTATATTTGGATGAATTGTTGGTATTATCTGACTCACATTCCCCACATCAGTTGATCCCATCCCTTTTTTTGAATCTATAGAAACTTCTACTCCTAATTTTTTCATAGTTTCTACATAAAGTTCATCAAAATATCTCGTTGGTATAAGATTATCAACTCTATTTTGGAAACTTGAGACCTTTGCTCTACATCCTGTCATAAGTGCTGCACCGTGAGCTATAGCTTCTACTTTTTCTGTAACTTCATCACACCCCTCTTTTGTCGAAGATCTAATGTAAAATCTAGCCTTAGTGTAATCTGGAATTATATTTGGCGCATCTCCTCCATGAGTTATTATTCCATGAATTTTTACGTCTGATTTAACATGTTGTCTAAGGGTTGCAATTCCGTTGAAAAAATGTAGTAATGCATCTAAAGCATTTTTACCATTTTCAGGAGAACCTGCAGCATGAGATGATTGCCCAAAGAATTCAAAATCCAAAGGATTTACTGCTAAACTCTTCTTTGTTATTGAATGCTCGCTTCCTGGATGTATTATCATTGCAACATCCACCCCTTCAAAAAGATTTTCACGAACAAAAGAACCCTTAGAACTTCCATTCTCTCCTCCCTCTTCTGAAGGACAACCGTAAACGATAACCTCACCCGAAATATTATCTAATAACTCACCTAGGCCAACTGCTCCAGCAACACTTATTGCTCCTATTATATTATGACCACAAGCATGACCTAGATTTGGAAGTGCATCATACTCAGCTAAAAAAGCTATTTTAGGATACTCTCCATTTTTAGATTGCTTTCTAGCTATAAACCCTGTCTCATGTCCTGCTATATTTCTTTCAATATCAAATCCTTTTTCTTCTAAAAACTTTGTTAATAAATCCGCTGCAAAATACTCTTCGTTTCCAATCTCAGGATTTTGGTGTATTTTTTGACTAAGGTCTATAAAAATATCTCTATTACTATCTAAAAAATCTATTATTTTCTTTTCCATCTTATTCCCTCCAAAAGTTATCTAATCTCTTTTAATTTTAACTCTAAAATACAGCTATTGAAGACCCTTTATAATAATCATCTATTATTTTTTTATTTTCAGCAGTTTGATAAACTTCTAAAACTCTTTTTATCTCTGGTTTATTTTGATTATCATCTCTTGAAGCTATTATATTAAAATATGGCTTTAATCTCTCATTTTTAAAATCTTCAATAAAGATTGAATCTATCAATGGTGAGTAACCAGCTTGAACAGCAACACCATTATTTATAGCAGCAACATCTACATCTTCTATTGATCTTGGAATTTGAGTTGCTACTAACTCAACTATTTTTATGTTCTTCGGATTTTCTATAATATCTTTAACTCTTGGAAAAGCTCCTGCATCTTTATTTACACCTATAAGTCCTGCATCCTGAAGTAAAAGTAGTGCTCTTCCACCATTTGAACTATCATTTGGAATAGCTACTACTGCTCCATCTTTTAACTGAGATAAATCTGTTAGTTTTTTTGAATAAATTCCCATTGGAGCCAATACTGTATAGCCTAAATTAACTATTGATAATTTATGTTCCTTTTTAAAATTATCAAAATATATCTCCGTTTGAAATGCATTTATATCTATTTCCTTATCTTGAAGAGCCAAATTTGGTCTTATATAGTCTGCAAAATTTATAAACTTTAGTTCTATATTCTCTTTTGCAAGTTGGTCTCTTACATTTTCCCAGATTACATTTTCATCTCCATTAATTCCTAGTTTTACTACTTTTTTATTTGTTGTTGATGAATCATCTGATGAGTTCCCACATCCTAAAAATCCTACTGTTGATAACACCAAAAATATAACTACCTTTAAAATCTTTAATATTTTCATAACTCTTTCCTCCCTATAGTTTTAATTTTTTATTTTAACGTTTTATTTTTTTTAATATTTTTTCTCCCGACCATTGTATAAAAGTTATCAAGCTTACCAAAATTATAATCGTTACTACCATGATATCTGTTTTAAAATGTTGATATCCATATCTAATAGCAAAGTCACCAAGACCGCCACCACCAACTGTTCCTGCTACAGCTGAAAATCCAATTAAACTAACTGTAGTTATAATAAGAGCATAAATAATCTCCGGTAACGCTTCTCTCAATAATACTCTATAAATTATTTCAAACGGAGAAGATCCCATTGCATAGGCTGCTTCTATTACTCCTGAATCAACACTTAATAATGCCGATTCTATTTGTCTTGCAACAAATGGAGCTGATCCAAATATAAGAGGAACAATTGCTCCTTTTAAACCAATAGTTGTTCCCATAAAAAACCTTGTTACAGGAATTAAAGCTGCTAATAAAATTACAAATGGAATTGATCTAAAAATATTTATAAATTTTCCTAAAATATTATTAATTAAACTATTTTCTAAAATTCCACCTTTTCTAGTTATAACTAAAATTATTCCCATAATTGTTCCAATTAATGTTGAAACAGTTCCTGCTATAGCAACCATCGTTAGTGTTTCTCCCATGGCACGAAC
>NZ_CP092523.1 GCF_022430525.1 Cetobacterium somerae
TAAAAGTGTTATACAATTTTCTATGAGTGATAATTTGAATTCGTGTATTGAAACTTTACCAGTTACGATAGTTTTGTGCTTAGATAATATTGAAAGAATAAATGACTTGAATAGAATTACATTGTTATTATCAGGTATAGACGAGCAATTGATTCACAAAATAAGTGATAGAAAAAAATTTAAAGTTATATATCTCTACGATAAAAAATATATGGAAAAAATTTTTAGTAAAGAAAGTATAAGTTTTAACTCATATATCTCAAAATATTCAGAAAGTGAAATTCAGATTTATGGAATTGAAGACGAAGATTTTAAACAAAATGAAAATTATAGTGAATTTATAAATGTAAGAAACATAATAAATAAAGAGATTGAGCTTAGAAATGATAATTTTGAAAAACAATGGTCTATGAAAATAGGTGAATTAATTGACAATGAATTTGGTAGAGATTATGATTCAGAAAAAAATTATTCTGCTGATAAAGCAAAATATTTGGAAGAGATAAAAGATAAAAATAAAGCTTTGAAAGATAAAATTTTAATAGGAGTAGATAATTATACAAAACAGATTGAAGAAAAATTAAAAAATCCAAGATTTATAGAGCAATGTTTTAAGTTTAAAAAAAATGATGAACAAAAATTAACAATAGAAAATATAATAAAATATAAGATAATTTTAGATATATTTCAAAATGTTAATTTAACGAATAAATCTGTAACTGAAATTTTTGAGTATAATTTATTAAAAAAAATACAAATGAAAAATTTAATTGATTTCTCAGCAGAAACTATAGAATTAATAACCATTCAATTTATTTTATTTAATAATAATAATGAATCATTTAAGGTATTTATAAATGAGTTAAAAGAAAGTGGAGTTATATAGGAAATAGTGATTTCAAAATGAAAAAATAAACTAAAAAATGCAGAGACTTACTCTGCATTTTTTAGTTTAGATTAGAAATTATTTAAGAATTATCTTAATTTCTATTTCTAAATGGTTAATTCTGATACATCCTATCACAATGAAATAAATTAAAAAATTCATTTTATTCCTCCTAAAAATTAGACATGAAAAACAAATCTTCTTAGGATATACAAAATTAACTTGTATTGTATTTACTAATGATTTGTTTAAATCCTTTAAAAATAATAAAGAATTAACTGGCTTTTTCTTATTACAAATTTTATCAATACGAAAGTAAAAAAGATAAGAGATTTTTAGAGATAGTTTAAATAAATATTTAACTTTAAATATTTAAGAATTTAGACTTCATCTAGCCATTGATTTTATTGAGCTAAAGTAGGGTATCTTATTACAAATTGTTACATTACTTATTACGTTTTGTTACATTGCTTATTACAAATTGTTACAAAAGTTATTACATATTGTCGCAGAACTTATTACAAATTGTTGCAGTAATTAATGCGTATAAATTGACGAGTAATAAGTTTAAGCGTATAATAAATTATAAAGTAATAATATGAGGTGTAGGTATGAGTAAAAAAGTTGTGAGATATAATAATGATTTAAACTCTGTAACTTTTGGAAGTTTTAGAGAAAAAGAACTCGATCTATTTTTTTCAATATGTTTTAAGTTAAAAGAGTTAGGAACTGATGAAGTTGAAATAACATTTGAAGAGTTAAAAGAGCTTTCAGATTACTCAAATAGAAATGTAAAAAGGTTCATTAAAGACTTGGAATCAACTTATGACAAGATGCTAGGGTTAAACATAAAAATGAAGCACTCTGAGTTGAGCTTTGAAAAGTTTAATCTTTTTACAACATACAGTGTTCATGGAGATACTAAAAAGATTCGGATTAAGATGAGTGAGAAGTTTGATTATCTTTTAAATAAAATTTTAGGAAACTATACAAAGTTTGATTTAATAGATTTTGTTCGATTGAAAAGTGTTTATTCTAAAAATCTTTTTAAATTGCTTAAGCAATGGGATAGTGTTAGAGAGTATAAAGTTTCTGTAGTGGATTTTAAGGAGCTTTTGGGAGTTTCTGATAAATATACAACAGCAAATTTTAACACGAGGGTTTTAGGGCCAATTATGGAGGAATTACCTCACCACTTTAAAGGATTATCTCTAGAAAAAATTAAAACAGGAAGAAAAGTAACTCATTTAAAGTTTACCTGGGAGATTGAGAAGCAGGAAGTTATTGAAAAAGAGAAAATTGAAATTCAAATAACAGAAAGTTTAAATAGTATTTTTGAAAAAGTTAGGAAAAATAGATTTCTTCAAGAGTGGTTAACAGAAAAAAATATTTATAAATTAATTCAAATGTATGATGAAAAACCTTTGAAAAAAGGGTTGATGTATCTTTATAAAGAGGTAAAAAAAGAGATGCCGAGCTTTTCCTATTTAATTAAGATAATTGAAAGTGGAATTGAGGAACAAGAGTTTGATATTAAAGTTATGAAAGATAAAACTGTGGTTGATGAAAAAGTGGAGGAAATATCAAAAGAAGTAATAGAAAGTGAAGAAGTTGAGAATCCATTATTACTAGCTTATTCAAAGATGCCAAAAGCTATTCAAGATATGCTTTTAGATCAGGCTAAAGATTTGTACATGAAAGATGTTAATATTAAAAAGATGAATGCAACACATGAGAAGTTTTTTAAAGCAGCTCAAAAAAGTTACATACTAAAAGTTCTAGGGTCTTAAGATTTTTAGTATTTGAAAACAGAAATTATTATAATGGGAGGGAAATTAAATATAAATGTCTCAAAAATTTAAAATAATTATAAGAGTGGTTATCTCCTTTAGTTTAGGAGCTATTTTTAATAAAGTTTTTAGTTTCACTAATAGGTTAGTTGGATCTACAGACCAATATAGTTATGAGGTTCCATTTATTTATATTTTAACGATATCTGATATCTTAGCTGTACTTACAATAACATCAATAATAGGGATGTTTTTATATTTTTATTTTAATAAAAGTAAATCTAGTCAAAATGATATTTCTAAAATCTATAGATTGATTATTGAAAGTGAAATTTTATTATTTTCGTTTGTTATTGGAACTTCAAAATGGCAAAAAATTATTTCTAAAGATATATTTAATATTAATCAATTACTAAACAATCGTAGTTTAAATGAGATTATATTACTTTTTATTTTTATAGCTTTTTCTTCAATTGTTTTATCAGCAAATGAAATAAAGAGCAAAAAACCTGTTAAATTATATTCTTCAAGAATTTCTTTATTGGGAACAATTGATGAATATTTAAAAAGTATGAATTCATTTTCAATAATAGGAGAATGGGGAATTGGAAAAACCAAATTAATTGAAAACTTTTTTTATGGAGATTATAAAGATTCAGATGAAAAAGAATTTAAGAATAAGTATGAATTATTATATATAGATGCATCTATTTATACGAATAGTCAAAAAATAATAGAAGCAATAGAAAGTGATTTAAATTTAATTTTTAAAAATTATGGAATTTTAAAAAAAAATACAAGTTTTATAGATGAGTTATTTATTGAAAATAATACTTTTCTAAAAACTATTTATAAATATATATTTTCAAATAAAACAGTAAATGAAGAAAAATATAAAATTGAAAAAAGAATTAAAGATATCAAAAAAAATTATGAAAAAGATATAGTTATTTGTTTAGATAATTTAGAAAGATTGAATTCAAAAGAAAAAATTATTGAGTTATTTGCAATAATAAATGAGATTTTTCCAAGTAATGTTAAGAAAATTTATATTTATGAAGAGAAAGAAATGATTGAATTATTTAAAGATAATAGTTTAAAAAATTTAAAATTCTTGCTTAAGAATTATATAAATGATTACCAAGAAATGGATATTGTAGAAAAAGACTCGAATCAAATTTTTTTAAAATATATTGAGAAGTACACTTTTAATAAGATAGAAGTCAAGAATATAAGCATGGAAGAAATTTTAAAAGATAAAGAAACTGCCAAAGAAGTTATAGAGGAAATTATAGAAAAATGTAATAATTCAAACAAATTTATAAAATTAGTAGAAAATGTAATTAGCAAAAATTATACCGGGAAAGATGAATATATAGAAAATTTAAAAAAAGATTTTAATATAAAATTAAATGAAATAAAAAATAGATTAAGAAATCCAAGGTATGTAGATAATTTTTTAAATTATTTAAAAGGTAGTCAGCAGAAAGAAGAGGAATATAAATATAAAATTCAATATAAGATAACTCGAGATTTTTTATTGTCTATTAATAGAGAAAATATAAAGATAAAAGATATCTCTTCTAATATGTTATTTAATGCAGGTGATGCTTTTGAGTTATCATTATTTGAAAAATCAAGAAGTATTAAAAATGAAAAAATTGGAGCGGAAGGATTAGAGAAACTTTGTTATATTTATCTTTTCAAAATTGATGAATATGGACAAAACGTAAGTGACTTTGCAAAAAAAGAGAGTTATTTTGAAATTTTTTTTGAAAATAAAAAAATGATTGAACAAGCAGAAGAATTTGAGAAATTAGAAAAATTTAAAAAAAATCCTGAGAAAAATTTATTAGATATTATTAATCAAATAATTTTTCTTTATCCAGAAGAGTTTGTAAAAAAAATCAAAGATTATTTAAGAACTCAAGAAACTTTAAAGTATATAATATCAGTATCAGATGATTTAAGTAAATTAATATATTTAGAAAAATTGGTTGAGTATTCTGAATTTCTTCTTCCAAAAATAATTTTAAATGAAAACGGTAAATACTCAGATGGAGGAAATAAAAAAGAATTAGAAGAATATCATTCCATTTTGACAAAGGTTTATTTATTAAAAAATAATTTTATTAAAGATTTAATTCAAATTATGAATAAAGAAGAATTAAAAGATTTTTATAAATTAGTTCCAAATAATTTTAATGAATTTCTTAAAACAAAATTAAATATAGAAACTTTAGAAGAGTTTATTGAAATTTTATTAAAAAAAACTGATGAGAATAAAGAGATTTTAGATAAATTAAAAACTTATGAAATAACAAAAAAATCAATAGAAACTTTAAAAAATATTAATAATTTAAAAAAAGATAGATTTCAGGTAGAAGAAAAAGTTTTAAAAATTTCTGATGAACTTTTAAAAACAAGAAAAATAAATATACTAGAAGCTATTTCTGATAAAGGAGACTATTTAGAAATACATGATAGCTATTCTTATGAAGAGATAATAATAAAAAAAACTGAAATAGATACTTATATAGAAGAATTAGAAGAAAGAGGAGAAAAAAATCAGAAATTAATGGAAGGAATAAGGACTATAATTATAGAGCTAGATAAATTTAAAAAGAAAGTTAGGGAGTTAAATGGAGAAACAGGAGTATAAGTTATTTTTTGAGAACTTAGATTTGATAAAAAGAAAATATGATATATTACATAGCTTTGAAGATGAGTTTAATATTTTTTCTATTTTGAGAAATGAAAGAGATGAAGTAAATTTGCATTCCAAATTTATAGGTGAACTTTTAAAAAATAAAAGTTTCGGAGATATTTTCTTGAAGCTTTTTTTAGAAATTTTAGAGATTGAAATAGAGGAAAAGCTAAATAAAAGTATCTACTTAGAATATGGAGTAAGTGATAATGGAAGAATAGATATTCTATTAAAAATTAATTCTAAAAGCTTTAAAAGAGTAGTTATTATTGAAAATAAAATAGATGCTGGAGATCAATGGCAACAACTTCAAAGATATGTAGAGGCTATGAAAAAAGAGGGATATTCCAAAGATGAAATAACTATTATTTATTTAACTTTAGCTGGAGAGACACCTTCTAATTATAGTTTAGGCTGCATTCAAGATGAGGAAGTTATAAAGCTATCTTATAAAGAGCATATAATCTCTTGGATAGAGAAATGTATAAAAGAGGTTGCTGCGGTTCCAAGTTTAAGAGAAACTTTGATTCAGTATAAAAAACTTTTAGAAAAACTAACAGGTAAAGGGGAGAAGAAAATGATAGATGAACTAAAGGAGATGATACTTTCAAAGGAAAAATATCTATCTGCAGCCTATTTAATACCAGATATTCTTTTAGAAATCAAAAGAGTTTTACAATATAGATTTTGGGAAAAGTTAGAAGTAGAAATGGAAAAACTAAATTTAAAAGAAGTTAAATTTGAAGATGAATTTAATACTAAATTTGATTTAGATAAAGTAAATAAATTTTATACAACTTCAACAAATAAAAGATTTTATGGAATAATGTATGAAATTAAAGAATTAGAAGATGGGAATAAGTTATATTTAAGAATAGAAGTTAACCATAATATTTATTTGGGATTAAGGGTTATAGATAAAGATGGGAATTCTAATAAAAATTTAGATAAACAATATTTAAATAGAAGTTTAAAAGAATTTGGATTTACTACTAATAATATGTGGTTAGGATGGAGACATTGTTATTTAGATGAAACCTCTTTAGAAACTATAAATTTTAATAAATTTGATGCAAAACTAGCTGGTATTTTAAGAGATGAAGATAAACTTAAAAAATTAGTTGAATCTATTGTAGTGAGTATAAAAAAGGATTTGGATAAATTAAAAGAAAATGAAGTAATTTAAAAAGGAGAAACTTATGAACTTAAAAGATTTACAACAAAAATATTGGAGTACTTTTATAAAAGTAGCTTTAATAAAAAGAAAATTATCTTCAGATGAATATAGACTAGTTAAAACGGCTGGTATAGATGTTGCTATTTGCAAAGATTATCACTTGTATATTTCTACAGATAGTAGAAAAAAAACTTTGACTATAAAGGTTTACATTGATAGCAATAAAGAATACTATAAACTTTTTGAAAGTAAAAAATTAGAAATAGAAGATCAAATTGGATCTAAATTAGAATGGAGAAATTTAGAGGATAATAAATCAAGTATGATTATGAAAAGTGTGGAATTTGATATATATAATGAAGAATCGTGGGGAGATTCAATAAATTACTTATTATCAGAAATTCCTAAGTATATAGAAGTTTTTAAAAAATATGAGCATAGTATATAAGCAGGATATTAAGAACTATATCAAAATATGTTAAGGAAATTGTAATATTGGAGGTAGAATGAAGTCAGAGTATTCATCTAATCAAATTTTAGAACGAAAATCGATTCATTATATAGAGGGAAAGTGTATAAATTTAAAGTGGAAATATCGTCAATATGATCAAGATAATGATGTTGATGGAGAGATAGAAATATTTGAAGAAGAAGAAAGTTTATTAAAAAATATAACTAAATCTAATTACATAAAAGTTCAATTAAAAGCTCAACAAAAGGTTGATAAAAATGAAAAATTTGTAAGATTTTCTTTAAAAACAAAATTTATCAAATTTATAAAAGAATGCCAAGTTCCTTTAATTTTGATAGTTTATGATGAAAGTGAAGAGAAGGGATATTGGGTATTTTTACAAAGGTATTATAGAGAAAATAATTTAGACGAAAGTTTAAATCAACTTGAGAAAACTATATATATACCAATAGAAAATACTTTAGAAGATATAGACTTGTTTAAAAACGAAATGTTAAAATTATCAGAAGATGGTTTGTTAGAAATATTATTAGAAAATAAAAAAATAAATTTGAATGAATGTTATGAAATCATAGAAACAAAAGATATATCATATGCAGGTAGAGTTAGAAAAACAATGAGCGTTTATATAAATAATTTATTTTTAAAAAATGAATATATTTTAAATAAATTATTGATTAGATTAGAAAATGAACATATAAAGAATGATATCAATTTTAGAGAAAGTAATAAGTTAGTGGATGAACTAACTATATTTGTTTATAATTCTTTGATAAAAATTGGGAATTTTGCTGCTTTATTTAGATATGAAGTAATAAATAATAACGGAAAATACAATAGAGCTTTGATAGATTTGAATAAGCTTGACTATAATATAGAGACATATTCCAAAGGGGAATATTTACAAATAGCATTGATTAGTTTTTTAGAGGCAACAAAGATTACCACAAATTTATACAATTTAAATAATGTTAAAACAAATATTATAAAATATGAAAAAGATATTGAAGAAATATATTTTGGATTTATAGATAGATCAAAAATAGCTCCTTTAGAATGTAAAAAATTAGATGAAAGTTTTTTACAATATATAAGTTTACTTGATAATTTTAAATTCTACAAAGAGGATCATTATAATGATTATTATATAAATAAAAAAATTAGTGAATTAAAACTTAAAGAAATAGAGGTAATTGATTTAATGAAAAAGCAAATTCAAAGTATTTATATATAAAATTAAGTAACTTTTTATTCAAGAAACCCCGCCTGCTGCGAGAACCGATATTCGGCGGGGACAAGCCAGCGATGAGACACATTTCTCCAGTGAGAGATAGGGATGTCAGTCGCTGGCTTTTTTCTTTCATAAAAAATGTGTGGGCTTGGGCCACCCCCGCCGCTCTTCCCCCCAAGCCCCCCTTCCGGCATCCCCCGTCAAGGTACTCCCTTTTTGGTGGGACCGCTCTTGGGGGTGGCCAATGCCTTTCCCTCATTTTGCTCCCTTTGGGATAGAATCAGGCTTTTTTTCGCTGAGATTGTAAAAGAGAAAGCATGTCTCAGCAAAGCCTTCATAAGCAAGAGGCAGCAACTGCGCCCACACTTAATAATCCCCACCCTCCCTCTACTGCTATCTTGTTGGGACATTCCCATTTTTAGTAAGTAGAGTTAGACATACTATCTATCATAGTTTTTAAAAATTTAGGCGGAAATAACTTTTTTTATCTTCTAGCTGCAATCTCCGCCAAAAATCCACCCGGTGGACTTTCAGATTTTACCAAAGATAAAATTTAAGTAAAGATATGGTATTAAATCAGTAAAATCAATGATTAAAGCCTTTTATTTACAATTCATGGGTTATATGATACACTGAAGGGCAAAAAATAAAAAGGAGTTAATTTTAATTATGAAAAAAAGAGTGTTTTATATTTTAAATATTTTTCTAATTTTATCATTTCAGTTGCTAGCTTTAAATTTTACTGAAAATAAAAAAATTGAAGAGATATTTGAAAAGAATAAATTAGAAGGAACTTTTGTCCTTTATGACGCACAAAATAATAGTTTCACTGGTTACAATAAAAAAAGAGCAGAAGTACAATTTTATCCAGCTTCTACTTTTAAAATTTACAACTCTCTAATTGGATTAAACACTGGAGTTGTTAAGAATGTAGATGATATTTTTTACAAATATAATGGTGAGAAAGTATTTTTAGAAAGTTGGGCTCAAGATTCAAATTTAAGATATGCTATTAAAGTTTCACAAGTTCCTGCTTATCAATTGTTAGCTAGAAAAATTGGAACAGAAAAAATGCAAGAAGAAATCAATAAATTAAATTTTGGAAATAAAAAAATTGGAGAAGAAGTTGATCAATTTTGGTTAAGAGGACCTCTAAAAATTAGTGCTGTAGAGCAATGTGAGTTATTAGCTAAATTAGCAAAAAATGAATTACCATACACTAAAGATATTCAAAAGCAAGTTCAAGAAATAACAGTTTTAGAAAAGACTGAAGAGTGGACTATGCACGGAAAAACTGGATGGGCAACTTCAAATATAGAAATTCCAGTTGGATGGTTTGTTGGTTGGGTAGAAAAAGATGGCAAGGTATACAGTTTTGCTATAAACTTAGATATGAAAGAAGGTAAAAATTTACCTAAGCGTGAAGAAATGGCAAAGGAATCTTTAAAAGCCTTAAATATTATATAGAATCAGAGAATAGAGGAGGAAATTAAATTAATTTCCTCCTCTGATTTATTCAATAAAAAAAGTAGAGGGCAACCATCACAAATCCCTCTACTTCACTACTAAATCACCTTTGAATAACTTTAAAACTTTCAATCATTTCATTTAAAAATTAAAAAACTTCTTAAAAATAAATTAATCTACTAACATTTAAATCTATTTCCTCAATATAATAGTTAGACAAAACAACTTCACGATTTGTTAAAACTTTTTAAAAACTCCTCCTTTTAAAAATTAAAACATCTTTGAAACTGTGTGATGGCTATTTTAACTGCTTTAAATATTTTTCTATCTTCTAACTATTATTATAAACTTTAGACGTTTATTTTTTAAAAAAGTTTTAATTTTTTAGAAAATTATTTTGATAGTATATTAAAGGAAAAATAGAGATAAAGTTGTAGTTAACATTAACTTATTTTTTATTTTAAAAGGAGGAACAAAATGGCGTATAGAATAAATAAAGATGAATGTATTGGGTGTGGAGCTTGTGAAGGAGTATGTCCTGTGACATGTATATCTGAAGTTGAAGATGGGAAAAGAGAAATAAATGAGAATGAGTGTATAGACTGTGGTTCGTGTGCCTCTGTCTGCCCAGTATCTTGCATATCACAAGTGTAATAATTTATATCATAATAAAAAAGGATTAGGCTATTTAAGCTTAATCCTTTAAATTTTTAATTTTAGAGTTTTTAGCTAGTTCTAAAACTTGATTTTCGGCTTTTTCTAAAATCTCTAGTCCTGTTTCAGTTATACTATAATAGATTCTAATCTTACCATCGTCCTCTTTTATTTTTTGTGTCTTTAAAACTCCTTCTTCTTCCATTTTATGCAGAATAGGGTAGACCATTCCAGGACTAACTTTATAACCATGTTTTTCTAAATGCTCCATAAGCCAGGAACCAAAAAATGGCTTTTTACTAGCATGTCTTAATATATGAATATTTATAAATCCTAAAAATATTTTTCTTAAATATTTTTCTTGTATTTTTTTTTCCACTATATCCTCCATATTAAATAACCGTAAACTAGTGATATGATAATCAAATAGTAACTACTTATTTTAAATTTAATTAATAATAAATTGATTAAAATCAAAGGGATTCCTTTCAAATCTTTTATTAAATCTTTTCCCATAAGCAATATGATAGAAATCATAACACCTAAACTTGATGCGTTAATAAAATTTAAAAAATTCGATGCTATTACATTGTTTCTAATTTTAACTATTATAGTTCCTAAAAAATATATAAAGATAAATGATGGTAGAAATATTCCAATAGTTGCCCAAATAGAACCTGATATTCCACCTATTTCATAGCCTATAAAAGTTGCTGTTGTCAATATAGGTCCTGGTGTAAATTGTCCAAAGGCTATTGCATCTAAAAGCTGAGTTTCTGTAAGTAATCCTGTTTGAATAAAGAAATCAGATATATATGCAATTAGCATATAACCTCCACCAAATAAAGTAGCTCCTATTTTGAAAAATTTTTCAAAGATTATAATCCAAAGAGGAAAAATAATAACATTTAAATTTTTTTTATTTAAATATAATTTATAAATTGTTCCTAAAATTCCAATTGAAAAAATGATAAAAATCTCTTTTTCTAAAAAGAAATTTAAAAAACAAGAGATAACCAAAATAAAAACCTGTTCATTATTTTTTTTAACTTTATGAAACATATTTATTAAAGAAAATACAATTATAGGAAATACTCCAAATTTAATATAATCAAAAACAGGTTTTATAATAGCAATATCTTTTGAATAACTATAGATAACCGCTAATAACAAAGTTATAAAAGCTGCTGGAAATATAAAAGATAATCCAGCAACGATCATACCCCAAAAACCTTTATAACGTAGCCCAGTTAACATGACAATTTGAGTAGAGTTTGGTCCAGGAATCAGGTTTACACTTCCTATAAAATCTAAAAAATCTTCTCTAGAAATCATTTTTCTTTTTTCTACCACTTCTCGTTCGACCATAGCAATATGAGCTACGGGACCTCCAAAGGCAGTACAACCTAATTTAAAAAATATTTTAAATAAATCTAACATAATAAGTACCTCGATATTTTTTATACTGATATCTAAATTCGATATCGTAATAAGATAATACTAGTTGTTTAATTTTTTGTCAAGAATTTTAATTAAGTATTTTCTTCCAATATATTCAAAAATTACAGATATATCAACAAATTTTTCAAAAAAAATACACACAAAATAAAAAGTGTTGCTTTTTTTTAACACTGTGTGATATACTTAAAGAGTAGTAAAGATATAACACAGTTAATAAGAGATTTTGAAGCACTATTTTAGGCAAGTACTTCTTTAGAATGTTATTATGTTGAGGCAATAGTTACTAACAAAAAATAACGGAGGTACTTAAATGAAAGGTACAGTAAAATGGTTTAACGAAGAAAAAGGATTTGGATTTATCACTGGTGAGGATGGGAAAGATGTATTCGCACATTTCTCTCAAATCAAAAAAGATGGATTTAAATCATTAAAAGAAAATGAAGAAGTAGAATTCGATGTTGTTAAAGGCGACAGAGGATTACAAGCTGAGAATATTATATCAAGATAATATATATTAAGAGTTCCAGTTGGAACTCTTTTTTTATATATTAAAATTTGAGGTGATTGATATGGAAGAGATTAAAATAGAAAAGTTAGAGTTTTATATATTAAAAATATTAAAACAATTAAAAACAGAAGAAGAAATTTATTCTTACTTTGAAAGATATATTTATGGTGTTTTTACTAAAAAAAATATCAGTAATTTAGATTTAAAAGCATTTGATTATAAGAAAAATATTAGTAATGCTATTATATTATGGAAATTATTGTATCTATCATTATGTAAAAATGATGTTGATATGAGTTCTGTATTAAAATATTTAAAAAGTTATAAAAAAGCAGAGAAAATTTCTCTGCTTTAATTTTTTATACAAAAGCTGAAGTTATAGATAAAGAGGGAAAACCTCATGAAGTTTTGACTTTTGGTCCTTTAAGCGTATCTCCTAAATTACAGAAACAGGGTATAGGAAGAGCTTTGAGTGTCATTTCAAATGACACCGCTCCTTTTTCTTATAAACTAAAGTTTATGGAACTATCAAATTAACTAAATTACCTTTGAATAACTTTTAAACGATTTATACCATCTATAATCTCTGAAATATTTGTAGTAGCAAAACTCACTCTAAAATATTGATTTTTTTGATTATCTAAAAAGAAAACATTTCCAGAAAGAAGTAAAATATTATTCTCTTTACACTTTAAATAAAATTGGCTTGAATCTATTGTATCATTTAGTTTTATCCAAATATAAAAGCCACCATCAATATTATAAACAACATCTATATAGGGTATTTCTTTTAGTTTCTCAGTTAAAACAATATATCTTTCTTTGTAAATTTTAATTAGATTTTCTATATGTAATTCTAGAAAATTGCCTTTCAAAAAATTAGCTAAAACTTTTTGTTCAAGAGCTGGTGTTGATATATCTGTAGTAAACTTAACAGTCACTATTTTAGAAATAAGCTCAGTTGGCGCTATCATGTATGCCAATCTCAAACCTGGCATAATTATTTTAGAGAATGATTTAATATAAATAACAGTTTTATTATCAGAATCTAAAGATTTTATAGAGGTTCTAGGAGTGTTGTAAAATGAAAGCTCTGATGCAAAATCATCTTCGATAATTAAAGTGTTATATTTTTTAGCTAATAAAATTAATTGTTGTTTCTTTTCTTCGCTCCAAGAAATACCAGTGGGACAACTAAAATCCATTGTCGTATATATGAAAGTTATTTTTTCTTCAGATAAAATATTTTCTAATTGAATAAGATTGAAACCATCCTCTTCCATTTCTACAGGATAAATTTTACAATTTGTTTTAAAAGTATTTAAAGCTCCGTGATAAGTTGGATTTCCTACAACTATTTTATTTTTTCTTTTAGACGAAAGTGTCTTTAATATCAAGTCTAATGCTTGTTGTGAACCACTGGTTATTTGGATATCATCTTTAGACACAAAAATCCCTTTTTTTTCAACATTTTTCTTAATTACTTCTCGAAGCTCTTCTAAACCTTGGGTAGGATGATATAGCATAATTTTAGGTCCATACTCTTCTAAAACATCACAGTATAATTTCTTAAAAATTTCAAATGGATAAACATCTTCCGAAGGAGTTCCACTTGCAAAATTAATAAGATTATTTTCTTTTAATTGACCAACTTTAAAAGTTTCAATAAGGTTATTGGATGGTGTATTGTAGAATAAAGATTCTTTAGATTTTACAAAAATTCCAATCCCACGTTTTTTGATAATATATCCCTCTTTTTCTAAAAGAGTAAAAGCTTTCATAACTGTGATATTATTTAGTTTATACTTTAAAGCAAGCTGCCTAATTGATGGTAGTTTAGAGTTTTCAGGATATTCATTTTTTTCAATTTTATTTTTTAAGTCTTCATAAATTTTTAAATAAATAGGTATTTTCTTTTTTTCTGAGTCAATTTTCATAAAACCTCCATCTGTAGTACTACAGTTTTTGATGTATAACATTGACATAACTGTTATAGTTTTGTAGAATGAAAAATATATTTCACTAGCATCACTGTTATACTATTTTTTTTAATATTTGTAAATCTTATTAACAATAAAGTTTAAAGGAGCACTTATGAAAACAGAAAAAATATATTATAAAAATCAATTTCAAACATCATGTGAGGCAGTTTTGATTGAGAGTACAGAAAATGGATTAATATTTGATAAATCTGTTGCTTACCCAGAGGGAGGAGGGCAAATAGGAGATGTTGGAGTTTTAATCAGATGTAAAGATGGGGCTGAGATTCCATTTTACAACACAACAAAAATTAAGGGGCGAAATATTTTCTTAAATGACTTTCCTAGCATAAAAGTAGAAAACCAAATTGTACATCATATAGATAATAACTATGAATTTGAAAAAGATGAAAAATTTATTATAAAGTTAGATAGTGTAAAAAGAGCTCAAACAACTCTCCATCACTCTGGTTTGCATCTTGCCTTAATGGTTTTAGAAGAGATGTTTTCAGGGATTGACAAAAAAATAGTTGGTGCTAAAATAACCGATAAATATGGAAGACTTGATTTTTCAATAGATTTTAAATTCACTCCAGAGCAGATAGCTCATATACAATCTCGTTGTAATGAATATATAGATAAAAATATTCCAATAAATGTATTCTCTCATCTAGAGGAAAATGAGGCTTTATATTGGAAGTGTGATAGCTATACTGTTCCTTGTGGTGGAACTCATTGTGAAAATACAAAAGATTTAGTGGGAATAAAAATTAAGAGAAAGAGCATTGGGAAAACATCTGAAAGGTTAATTGTTGAATTACCTTTTAATGATGAGTTTTTAAAATTATACGGTGATTCTAGCTTCTAATTTTTTTCTTTTCGTTCCTCCGTTCTAATATAATAGTTTAAAGGAAAAATGTAGATAAAATTGAAGTTAATGATAACTTATTTTTTATTTTAAAAGGAGGTTCTTAATGGAAATGTTTTGTTATCAATGCCAAGAGACAGCTAAAAATGCTGGATGTACAGTAAGAGGTGTCTGTGGAAAAGTACCGGTGGAAGCTAAAATAGAGGATTTACTTATTTATCTTTCAAAAGGAATTTCTGTTTGTAGTAGTAAACTTCGACATTTAGGATTAAAAGATACAGCAGTTGATTATTATATTATAAATTCACTTTTTACAACAATAACTAATGCAAATTTTGATACAAAGAAATTATATTTAATGGTAGAAAATGGAGTAAATTTAAGAGATGATCTTCGTATAAAATGTATAGAGAAAAACTTAGAAATAGAGGGGTTTTATGAACATCTATTTGAACCAAAAGAAGTTCTTCTTGACTTTGAAAAGGCTTTAGAATTTGCAGGAGAAAATGGAGTTTTAAGAACTAGGGATGTTGATAGACGTTCACTAGTTGAAACAGTAACTTATGGATTAAAAGGAATGGCTGCTTATTTAGAGCATGCTGCAAATTTAGGGTATGAAAATGAGGAAAATATAGTTTTTGTTGAAAAAGCACTATGTGATATTGAAAATCCAAATAAAAATATAGAAGAGCTTGTTCAATTAGTTTTAGATACAGGAATGTATGGAGTTAAAGCTATGGAAATTTTAGATAGAGCTAATACTGAAACTTACGGGCATCCTGTAGCAGGAAAAGCAAATATAGGTGTTGGTACAAATCCTGGAATTTTAATATCAGGGCATGATTTAAAAGATATGGAAAGACTTTTAGAACAAACATCAGGAACTGGAGTTGATGTATATACTCACTCTGAAATGCTTCCAGCAAATTATTATCCAGCTTTTAAAAAGTATGAACATTTCCGTGGAAACTATGGTGGGTCATGGTGGAGTCAAGATAAAGAGTTCCCAACTTTTAATGGGCCAATTTTATTTACGAGTAACTGTATTGTTCCATATCCTTTTAGAGAGGGAGCTAAAAAAGTTAACTACATTGATAAAGTATTTACGACAAATGCTGCTGGAATGGAAGGGTGTAAACATATAGAATTAGATGAATTTGGAAATAAAGATTTCTCTGAGATTATAACTCTTGCAAAACAATGTGAACCTCCAATAGAAATTGAAAAAGGAGAAGTTAATGGTGGATTTGCTCATAATCAGGTTTTACAACTTAAAGATAAAATAGTAGATGCTGTAAAATCTGGAGCTATCAAAAGATTTATAGTTATGGGTGGATGTGATGGTAGAATGGCAGATAGAAAGTATTATACAGAGTTTGCTGAAAAGTTACCAAAAGATACAATTATTTTAACTGCAGGTTGTGCTAAATTCCGTTACTTAAAACTTCCTTTAGGAGATATTGGTGGAATACCAAGAGTTTTAGATGCAGGTCAATGCAATGATTCATATTCATTAGTAGTTATAGCTTTAGCTTTAAAAGAAGCTTTTGGGCTTGAAGATATAAACGATTTACCAATAGTATACAATATAGCATGGTATGAACAAAAAGCAGCGATAGTTCTTTTAGCTTTACTTTATTTAGGAATAAAAAATATTCATATTGGACCTACTCTTCCAGCATTCTTATCACCAAATATAGCTGAAGTTTTAGTAGATAGCTTTGGTTTATCAGGAATTGGAACTGTTGATGAAGATTTAAAAAAATTTAACTTAGTATAAAGAAATATATT
Source organism: Cetobacterium somerae (assembly GCF_022430525.1). Classification (NCBI taxonomy): domain Bacteria; kingdom Fusobacteriati; phylum Fusobacteriota; class Fusobacteriia; order Fusobacteriales; family Fusobacteriaceae; genus Cetobacterium; species Cetobacterium somerae. The sequence goes on from NZ_CP092523.1 coordinate 16,992, forward strand.
TAAGATACAAAAAAGGATTAAGGTAATATTTATTTGTTTTGGAGATAGCTTTTTAAAAAGCTATCTCTTTTAATATATTTTTTATTAAAATATAAAAAAATTTAATTACGGGAGTAGTTCACGTCATAGATTAAATATCTTTGTATGAAATTAAAGAAACATCCCAAGTTAAAGTAGCAGCTAAACCAATTAAATGAATTGGCTCTGATACAGATGTACATGCATCCGTTAAAATAGATGTTTTATAATTTTTAGTTTTTTTATTTGAAATAGATGTATGAGTAACACAATTTTGTGTCATCATTCCACAAACTAAAAGTTCATCCACATCTAACTTTTCTAGAACTTCATTTAAATTAGTTTTTACAAATCCGTCAGCATATGTTTTTACAACTATAGGAGCATTAGATACAGCCTCTAATATTTCAGGCACTATTTGAACTCCATCTGAATCTTTAATAAAAAATGGTGCTAAACCTAAATTAGGATCAGCAATATGTTGAATATGAATTATCGGATAATTTTTATCTTTACATATTTTGATAGCTTCTAGAATATTGCTTAAAGTAGCTTCTGTATTCCAAAGGGGAAATTTACCTTGTGGAAAATAATCATTTTGTAAATCAATAATTAATAAAGCTTTTTTCATAAAAATAACCTCCTATAACTAAAGTAATACTTCATTATAATTTACTTTTTAAAGAATGAATAGTACTTACTTTTTTGTGGGTACTTTTAATTTTTTTTGTATGTGATAGAATAATAAATAAACTAAAAGGAGAATATCCATGAAAATAAGAAAAGAATATACGTGCCCTTTAGAATTTATTCATGATATTCTAAGAGGCAAATGGAAAACCGTTATTATATGGCAGATTTATTATCGAAAAAATCCTTCACTTTCACAATTACAAAAAGACATTAAAGGGATTAGTCAAAAAATACTTTTAGAACAATTGAATGAACTGTTGGAATATAAGCTTATATCTAAAGAAAAATCCATAGGTTATCCACTAAACGTTCAATATTATATAACTGACGATAAAGGAATGAGAGTTATTGAAGCTTTAAAAATATACCAAAAATTAGGTGAAATATATTTAGATGAATTAAAGAGTATTTCTAGATGAGCCTAAGACTTATTATCTATTTCTTTATCCCTTAAATTTGTTGATTTAGGGGATATATCCTATATCTATAAGCTAAATTATACTTCGAAGTACACCTCCTTTTATATTATTTATCCTAATATTATAAAGATTTTTACACTAACTTATATATAATCAAAACTAGACAAATAAATTATTGTGTGCTATACTCTTCTAATTTTTGCAAACGTTTGCATAAAATTGGTTAAAAGGAGAAAATTTATGAAAAATAGTATTAAATTAACTGATTTAAGATTAGAATGGATTAATAAACCTAAACATTCAAAAATTGAAAGTGGTAAAGTCTCTATAACAACAGATCCACAAACAGATTTTTGGCAACGAACTTATTATGGATTTCAAAATAATAATGCTCCAGCCTTACTATCAAAAATTGCAGATAAATATTTTTCATTTATAGTGAAAACAGAATTTGATTCAAAGCATCGGTATGATCAGAGTGGAGTTATCATTTATCAAGATTCTGATAATTGGTTTAAAGCCTCAATTGAATATGAAAATGAAGATTTTCAAAGACTTGGAAGCGTTGTTACAAATAATGGTTATTCTGATTGGGCAACAACAGATATTTCTGTCATACATAAATTCATGTATTATCGACTTAGCCGTCGTGAAAATGATTTTTGTATAGAATCATCTTATGATGGTATTAATTATAAACAAATGAGAATTTTTCATCTATTTTCTGCTAACGAAATAATTAATATAGGTATTTATGCTTGTAGTCCTGAAAATTCAAGTTTTTGCGCAGAATTTTCAGGACTTGAATTTGTGGATTGTAAATGGGAGGAACATAAATAATGACTGAAAAAGAAAAATGTATTGCTGGAAAGTTATATAATGCAAATTTGGTGCCAAAGGACAAAAAAACCGACGCGAGGCCAATATTAAAATAGTGGCCTCTTTAAAAGAGAAACCGTATATTGAAGGAACTAAAAAAACCTAAGACTAATTCAAGGAAAAAAAGTTTTAGATACTTTACCAAATGAATATAAGGAGTTTGGAATTGAATCTTGTAAGAGATATGAAAATTTAAATAATGTTAAGGTTGATATTACAGTTAATGATGGAGATATTTTAGATTGGTTTGGTGGTTGTATGGTAGTTGAAACTCCTGGGCATACTTCTCTTTATTTAAAAAATGAAAAAATTTAAAAATCGAAAAATATATTTGTTACCACGGTGGAATTCTAGGAGCCAATTAGGTTTTCTTCCGATAATAATGATAGAAAATTAAAAGTTATCACCTAACTGAATAAAATAAAGTATAATTAATTGAGATATGTTATTTTAATTTTAAAAAGTAAAAATAGCTTATAACCATAAATGTATTATAAATTTTTTATTGATTAAAATTATAAAAGTAATATTGGAGGAAAAAAATGGAAAAACATTGGTCTAAAATAGAGATGATTCATGAAACAGTAACAAATGAAAATATTATTATAAAAGGAACAAAAAGTTATTATAGTAATGCTTGGACTGAAAATTTTCAAAATTCAGTTGTGAGATATTTATATGGAGATGAATATAGTAAAAAAAGTTGGAAAAATAAGTGGGATTTAGATAAATTATATATTGGAAATTTTGTGTGTATTGGTGCAGAAAGTATCATATTGATGGGTGGAAACAATACTCATAGGGTAGATTGGTTCTCTTGTTACCCTTTTATGGAAAAGATTGATGAAGCTTATGAAAAAAGAGGAGATACAATAATCGAAGATGGAGCTTGGATAGGAATAAGAGCTATAATTATGCCAGGAGTTAAAATAGGCGAAGGAGCGATAATTGCAGCTGGAGCTGTTGTCACAAAAGATGTACCACCATATTCAGTTGTAGGTGGAAATCCTGCCCAAGTTATAAAATATAGATTTCCTCAGGAAGCTATAGAGAAATTATTGAATATGAAAATTTATGATTTACCTGAGGAAAAAATTGAAAACCTAATAGAATCGTTATGCTCTAATAATTTAAATTTTTTAAAAAGTATGTACCATAAGATTAAGGGTGAGTAATAGAAAATAGTTCTAAAGGTCTTTGATTTTATGAAAAAAGATGTAAATTTAAATATCTCTTGATTCTATTGACTTAAACGAAGAAAAAGTGACTTTTTTTGGAGAAAATTATTTTGATATTAAAAGTCCACCCGGTGGACTTTATGATTTGAGAAATAAATGATGCTAAATTATTTTAAATATATATTAAAAATCTAAATACATTTTTTTACTTATCTCATTAAATCCTTTTTTTTCATAAAAGGAAATTGTGTTTGTATTAAATGAATATACTGTTAATTCAATTCGATTGATATTTTTATCTTTAGCCCATTCCTTAACCTTTTCCAATAAAAGATTTCCTACTTTTTTATTTTGGTATTCACTTTTTACGGCTATGTTATCTAGTTGTATCCATTTACGTTCTTTTATAACAGGATGATCTATAGATGTTGCTATAAAGCATTCAGTAAATCCAATAATTTCAGAGTTGTATTCTGCTACAAATAATTCTCGGTTAGGATTTTCAATAATATTTTTTATATCAGATTCGTCTCTAGAAGAAATCAATGGTTTTTTAAAAAGTTCAGGATGATTTTGAAGATGTAAACTATCTAATTCGTCGTAAACTGAGCAAAGAGATGTGTAGTCTTCAATACAAGCTTTTCTAATATTAATCATTTTACTTACCCCCACAAAAAGTTTTTAATTATAAATTTGTGATATTATACATTAATTTTAAATAATTAGCTATAAAAATACAAATGACCATTTTTTTTGATAAATGCTCACTTAAATGCTCACATGTTATTAATTTTTTTTAAAAAACTCAATAAAATCAAGGAGATAAATGCTCACCTAAATATTAAAATAAATTAAATTTTCATATGGATATTTAGATTAGAAGAGAAAGTCCACCCGGTGGACTTTTTGTATTTTTTAATTAAAAAATTTAAAATACAAAAAAGGGAAAGAGCCTCTGGGGGGGATAGAGGCTCTTTTTGGGGGGATTAAATTATTTATTACTTTTTTAACACTTATTTACAATATTTAGACAACGGGTTTTATAAAAAAGTTTTAATTTTTGAGAAAATTATTTTGATATAAAAAGTTCGCTCAGCGAACTTTTTGTAAATTACAAAAATAAGAATACTTTACTAATTTTAAAATAAAAAATTTATAGTAAGAAATAGCCACTTAACTCATCACTTTCTCCCTCTGGTCGTAGCTGGGATAGTAATAAGTATCCGTATAGACATTCATATTATAATAGAAAGTCCACCAGGTGGACTTTCTGATTTTCCGACGGTCGGAATGATAAAAATTTTAAAGTTAATTTATAAATTATTCTCATTTTTAATTTTTTCCCACTCTCTAAGCAGTTTATAAAACGTTGTCTTTTTAAGATTTAGTATTTCCATAGCTCTAGTACCTGTGATTTCTCTAGTTTTCCAACTGTTATAAATCTCTTTCCAGTTCTCTGGAAAAGGTATTGGTTTACGTCCTTTGTACTTTCCTAACTCCTTTGCTATCAATATTCCCTCCCTTTGACGCTCTAAAAGATTAGTCCTTTCAAACTCGTTTATAGCAGCTATCATAGTTAACATTAGCTTTCCAGTAGGTGTAGATGTGTCGATGTTCTCTTTAAATGACACCAAATGCACCTTTTTTTTGGCTAAAAGGTCAGTTATATGTAAAAGGTCCTTAGTAGATCTAGCTAATCTAGAGAAATCATGGACATATACAGTATCCCCTTCTCTAACAAACTCTAGCATGTTTTTAAGTTCAGGTCTCCCCTCGATATCTTTACCTGATACTTTTTCAATATACAGTTTTTCCACCTTGGCCTCTTTCATCCTCACCAATTGGCGACTTTCATTTTGGTCCACAGTGGAGACTCTCACATATCCAACTTTCATACTTCCTCCGATAATTAAAATTCTTGGCTATATTATACAATATCGTTCGTTTAAAGTAAATAACAATCATATGTTCATAAAATACGTTCGAAAATTATTTTTAAGGCTTTGTAATTTTGATTTTAAGGCGTTCGTTTAGATTGTACCTTATTAAAACTATATGAAAAATTAAAAATAAATAAAAGTGAGAAATATGAGGTTATAGGAGATTTAGTTTAAAACGCCAAAATTCTTAAATAAATATATAGATATAACCATAAAAAACCACTAAAAACATGTATTTGTTATGGTTATACCCAGAACAAATATTTTTAACTAGTATTTATTTAGGGTTATAAAATAAAAAAGGGATATCACTAAACTTTGATAACCCTTTTTTATTATTTACTGCCTATTCTATCTCTTTTAGCTTTATTAAACATAGATAACACTTCCTAATATCTTATTTTTTACTTTTTCTTTATATTTAGCAACTAATGGATTTTTATATTTATAATCAAATTGTCCAGAAGTTACCAAATCTATTTTTTTACCAAAAGTAGTTTCTAAATAAGATTTTAAATTATAAAAATTAGTTAACATTTCATCATTATCAATCAATTCTACAAATATATCTATATCACTTTTTTCTGTTTGTTCATTTTTAGAATAAGATCCAAATAATCCTATTTTTTTTATACCAAATTGCTTTTTATCAATATTAGATAATTTATTTAGTATTAAGTTTTTATCAATCATTTTGACCCACTCCTTTTTTTGATTATATTAAACTATATCATAAATTTAAATACAATAGAAATTCTAATGACATTCTTATTATTAATATCTTAATACCAACCCTTTTACAAAAACATTTAAAGCTGGGATATTTAAATGAAGAGGTTCTATATTGTCTTCACTCCATAAGGCTTGAGAACGCAAATACTTTTGTCTAATGTTAGTGCTGTTTGAAATTCCTTTCATAAATGTGTAAACTATATCATCATTGGATTCAGTGGAGATTATAATAGAATCTTTACCTAATTTTTCCATAGGTAAAAGATTATGACCTGTAAAAATAAGTTGCCCTTTAGCTAAAGGAGCCATTGTTTCTAATAACACAGCTAACAGGTATTCAAATATATGAATATCTAGCTCATCTATAACAATAATAGCTTTTTCATTTTGTATATATACAATTAAAATAGATAAAAGAGATACAAGTTTAATTGTACCTGTAGATTCTAGTGTTAAAGGGATTTTGATACCTTTTTTTACCAGGAACAAGTTGATAGCAGTTCTTTCATCATTTTCATCAACTCCAACAACTTTTTCTTCAAGTATAAACCTAGAATCAGGAATAATAATCGAAAGAAGTTTATCTATATTTTTAGCAGCTCTTTTCAAAGAGTCTACATCATTTTTATTAAAAATATTATCTCGAGTAGAGTAATTTATAGTATCTAAATCTGAACCATCTCCATAATTGATAGGAATAACAAGTGTATCCTTATAAAGAGCTTGTTTTGATAGAGTAACTACAACAATATTTTTAATTAAATTTTCAACTATTTTTAAATTTTCAAGTGAATCTTTTAGGATTTTAAATTTAGGATCTTCTAATTTTTTTATATCAGTATGTAAGAATGAGCTCAAGAAAAAAGTGTTCAAATTACTAAAGTTTTTTAACAGTTGCTTAAAGTTTGACGTATCTAAAAAATCAATCAAAATATTAGAATTTGTTGTATTTGTTCCTCCTATAAAAATCTCTGGTAATAACAGTGTGTCATCATTTTTAATCTTAGCTATATGTTGAAATTTACGTCTAGCTTTAGATTGCTTTTGAGAAAACTCCTCTCTAGAAACAAAAATTCCGCCGTTACTATCTTTGACGAACTCCACTAAAACTTTGAAATCAGTATCTTCATGAACAAAAATAGCTTCAATAACCATATTTTGTGTACCTATAGTCATAAGCTTTAAAATTTTATCTAAAACCTGGTTATTATTTATATATTTAGAAGTATTACTAAAATATAGTTTTAAAACTTCTAAAGCTTCTAAAGCTTCTATAATAGATGTTTTTCCCGTTCCATTAGGACCATAAATTCCAGATAAATTACTACGGAATTCTATTATACTATTTTTTATATTTTTAAAATTTTCCAATCGAATTTGTTTTATATTCATTTTTATTCCCACTTTCTAAAAATATATTTTATCATAATTTTACAAAATAATTATATAAAAATACACCGATAAATACCGGTGTATAATTTTTCTATAGTCACTTATTATTGTATATTTTCTCCAATAATAATCTTATCAATGTAGATTTCTAATTCGTCAATTTTTTTAGTGGCAACATAAAAAACCATATCTATACTAACTCCCCAGTATTGGTGAATTAAAAGATTCCTCATATCTTTAATTTGTCTCCAATAGCTACTGTTATCATAATACTTTAATAAAGTTTCTTGCGGAATTTTAGAAATCGCTTCACCTATAATCATTAAACTATGCTCAACAATAATTTCTAAGTCTTCATCTTCAAGAAAATCTTGTAGTTTTTTATCCTTACTTTTAGATTTAATTTTAGCTATTTTTTCTTTTATATCTATTAGATAGTTTTCAATCTCTCTTTTTTTATACATAGATAATGCTCTCCATTATTTCTTTTTGAATCAATTCACTATGCTTTTTAGCAATTTCAGTTTTATAATTTTTTCTAAAGTGGCTAGTTGTAAGGAGATCTATTTTCTTTTGGAATAAATCTTCTAAAAAATATTTTATATTACAATAATTACCATAAATATCTCCATCTGGAGCTAACTCAATTAGTATATCTACATCACTATTATCAGTTGCTAAATCTTTTGCATAACTTCCAAAAAGACCTATCTTTGTTGCACCTAGGGCTTCTATTTTTATTTTATTTTCTTTTAATAGATTTAAAATTTCCATTTTAGTTAACATTATTATTTATCTCCTTTCTTTTTATCTAAATTTTAAAATATCCTATTCTTAGTATATCATATTTTCAGTGAAATAAAAAATATTGTAAAATGTAAAGCTGTGATATCATGTTAATTGTGCAAGCACCTCCTGCACAATTTCCGCCAGATTTTCTAGAAATTTTGATTATATCTAAATTCAAATAAAAATGTTATACTAAAATTGTCGATAGAGAATAAAGAAGAATTTCTATGACATCGACAGATGTAGGAAAGTGTAGCAGGGAGAGTGGTAATTTAATTTTAGCACAAACTTAATTCTAACTTTTATGAAAAACCTATCTGTTCGACATATTGGACAGTTAAAATCATCAACTATAGATAGTTAAAATCACTGCCAGTCTATATCCACAATAGTGGAATTATAACATCTCAACATCATCATGTGAATACAAGACTTTATGTCTATATCCACAATAGTGGAATTATAACTCAACATAAATTATTATGTTTTTATCAATTGATGAGTCTATATCCACAATAGTGGAATTATAACTTAACCAATTTGCCGTACCTTTTCTTCTTGCAAATGTCTATATCCACAATCCCCATCTTCCTAAAACTTTCCAAAAAATAAAAAAAGAGCACCCACATAACACCTTCCAAAATAGTTTTCCTAAACATATCACTAGATTTGTTGATAATGGGGCACTCACTAATAATATTTCCATTTTTTTATTTTTAGTCAATAGTTTTATTTCGTTCCATAAACAATAGTTTTTCCAAAAATATATCCACTTCTCAGATCAAACTTAAACTCAATCTTTTTCACACTATGCTTAGGAACTACTGTTACAACTCCACCTTTTTCACAGCATAAATAATATTGATTTTCTAATATAGACTTTTCATCAATAATATACACATCACTATCTTTATCTCTTTTAACCTTTATTATAAAAGATTCAGTTTCTCCTGCAGCTGCCTTGTAAACATTTATAGTTATTATTTTTTCTTCATCATAGATAAATTTTTCAATAACCTTTTTCTTTAATTTCTTTACAACCTGTTCCTTATAAACACCCATTAAATCAGAACTATCTTTTATTAAAATTCCATTTCTAGTTTTCTCATCTAACTTTAAAAATGGTATATTATCTACTTTTATAGAGGTAAAAATTCCCTTGTTTTCATCTATAGATTCCACTTCATCAGCAATACTTCTCAATTTATTTGCTCTGTCATATACTTTATTTAAATTATCATAATCAAGATTTAATCTATATTTTTTCATAAGTTCATCATTTTGCTTTTTCATCAAATCCCTTTTAGTATCTATAATGTCACTTGGAATCAACCTTCTCTGATTGAAAATAAACCTCTCTTTTTTCATGTAGTAATCATTCACAAAATCCATACCTAAATCAACTTTATTCAGCTTATTATCTAAAGAAAATTCAATAGCACTTCTAACATTTTCGTTAAGTTTCAATTCATTTTTAAAGAGATCTACAATTAACTCTTTTAAATTTAAATGAGCAATAGAATTTCTAATTTTAGCTTTATTTTTATAATCTTTTTTATTAATTATCTTTAATAAATTAGAAAAATTAAAAAAGCCATCTTTTCCTTCATCTTTAACAAAAGTCAAGGTTTCTTCTAAATTAATACTTTTATTTTGAGCAAGTTTTAATAACCCGTGAATCTCTATATCGTTATAAAGTTTAAATACATTTTGATAGTATTTAAAAATAGGCAGCAGCATATTTTTATTAAATATCCCAACTTCATCAGTGGATTTGTACTCTAGATGTTTAACATTTAGTTCTAATAATTCAAAATACCTCTTCATATCTTCATGATTAGATATAGAGTACTTTATAATTTCATAATTTTTTATATTTTTCTCAAAGAGACGAATTTTGTGGAAGAACCCATCATCAGATAACTTTTTTAACTTTTCATTGAGTTTTTCATCACTTAAACTCTCATCACTTTCATCTAAGAAATCCACATTTTTTATATTGTAATAATGTGTTTTAACAAATCCCAAGAAGTCCCCTTTAAACTCAACAGGTAACAGCAAATAGTTTAAAATATAAAATTTAAACAGATTATTTTTTGAATCAACATCTAAATACAAACTATCTCTTTTATTAAACTCATCTTGCATCCTCTTTAGTTGATTTTCTAGCTTTCCAAGGTCAAAGATACTCTTCTCTCCTCTTTTAATTTTAGGTACTCTAAAGTTTAGATACTCCTCTTTCTTCTTCAAATACTCCTGGATTTTTTCTAAATTAGTTGGATCAAATTTATTTTTAAACTCTTTTAAATCCCCATTAAATTCAATTGTTAAAAAAGCATAAGCTACTTGGAGCTTATATTTCAATCTAAATAGAGAGTTGTTTTTAGTAATCTCTTCCATCTGCTTTTTAAGTTCTAAAAGCTCGGAATTAATATTTGTTATCCTAGTTTTACTTTTAATTCCATTAATCTCGTTATTGTAGTCTTCCACTAGGTTTTTTCTTTTGTTATATAATTTTTTATAGATATTAGATGTATGAATATCCCAAAAGTACGGAGTATTTTCCATTAGTTTAAAGTGTGACTCCATTCGATTTAAATTTTTCTTTGAAAGGTCATTTTTTTTAGAAAAACTTTTTATAGCATCCATTTCATTTTGAAAATTTTCAACAATTAACTTTTTAAAATCAGAATCCTCCACACCATCACAAGTAAAAAATGTATTTATAAACTTATTAAATCCACTTTTATTACTACATAAAGTGTTGTAGTACGAGTATAGTTTCTTTATATTCTTAAGTTTTCCCAAAATAGGGGTTCCGTCAGGAAAACGCGGTTTTACAACGTTAAGAAAATTAAAAAATTAATCGAACCTAATAAAATCAATATCTTATACCGTTCTGCTCCCGAAAACGCGGAATAACAACGCTAAGAACTGATTTTTAAGGATTTTTTGATTTTTTTTAAAATTTAACAACGTTAAGGATTAAAAAACAAGCCTATTGAGACACTGAAAACCCTTATTTTTCAATGGGTCATAGAATATCTCAATAGAGTACAATCTATTGAAACATTTTGATTTTTGAGACAATCTTTAAAAATTTTAGTTTTTTAAGAACAAAAAAGTCTATAACCTTAATAAAATCAAAGGCTTGTACGGTGTTTCAACATTCCTTAGCGTTGTTATTCCGCGTTTTCCTGATGGGACCCCAAATAGAAAGTTCTTCATCTCCATCAAGGTAGTTAGTTTTATTTTCAATTTTAAACTCCCCTATAAGTTTTGTATATCTGAAGAAGTTTAAATCAAGAAGGTTTTTAAGATTATCACAACCTCTATTTTCAAAAAGGTTTTCAAAGTACATGTAGTCGTAATGCATTAAAGCATGCCTAAACTCAGAAAAAATATCTACAATCTTTTTAAGATCCTGCTTTAGATTTTCTTTAGAGCTATATCCAGAGAGCTCTGACATTTTAATTTTCAAACTTTTATTCAACAATTCAAGCTGTTCAATTTTTCGTTTATTTCCATTTTTATGACTAAAAAGTACTTTTAACTCCTCAATCTCTTTGTTATTTTTAGAAATTCTTTTTTCCAGTTGGTTAACTCTGTTTTCAACCTCTTTTGAGAGGGTACTATAAACATAATCTGTAATTTTTTCTAATCGTTTATCTAATAAAGGAGTATTATTTTTAGAGAGTTTCCAAACCTCTGTAATGCCCTCCTCTTTTAAAGGAGCACATAAAAAATCATTTATTAGTGCAAAGTATATTAGAAGATTTGAACGATAATTTAGGAATCGTTTAATCTTATAAATTTTTAAAGAGTCAATCTCATCCACTGAAACTCTAGCTATTTCAGAGTAATTTCGGCAAACCTCTTTAGATAAAAGTTTTCGTTCTGTTTGAGAGGTTCTATTTCTTAGTTTTATTCTCTCTCCACTAACATCTTTTTTCTGTTCCTCCATTTTATCCTCTACCTCAGCAAAGATAACATTAGTAGTTTTTTCTTTTAAACTTAATGTTACTTTATATCTTCGAATCTCTTTATTTAAAATTTTATCAAATTTAGTAATAATAAAACTATTTTTATCACCAGGAGAATTTCCCATGGTGTCATATGAAAAACTATATCTATTTCTCTCTTTCTCTTTAGATTTAAAACTTTTTATAATAACTTTTCTAGATGTTAAATCTATGTATGAATCTAAGTTAAAAGTATCAACGCCCCCCTGTTTTTGATACAGTACCTTCAACTCTTTTATCCCTATCATATCGTAATTGGATAAAATTATTCTAATAATAGAACTTCTATTTTGCTTAGATCCATATATTTTATTTTTTTCCACATTCACCCCTCCTATGTACAAATTTTAATAAAATTTACTTTTTAACTTTATTAGATAAAGCTATATTATGTCCCCCACGATAATTGTGCAACAATCTGTTGCACAATTTCCGCCGGATAGCTTTCAAAAAACTCCTTACAACTTAGATAACTTCTTGTTTTTTTAAAATAAACTTACATTTAGGATAGTTATTACATCCAATAAATTTACCATAACGACCATTTTTTTCCACTAATTTTGTTTTACACTTTGGGCAGATTCCGTGATTTATCATCTCTTTTTTTTGTTTTAATCTTGCCTTTACATTTTGAATATGCTTCTCCTCTATGTTTTCATCAAGAACAATAGAAGCTCTTAATTTTTCTATTATTTTCTCTATATCTGAATTAGTAAAAATTTTAGTTTTATAATTAAGAATAAATCGTTCTAATTCTAATAGATGGATGACAATATTTTTAGAGTTAATTTTTAATTCAGCATCTCCAGCAAATACTACAATTGGAACAAATTTATATTTCTGAATTTTTAAGATACTTTCTAAAATGTTTATATGAGCGAAGTTTTGTTTTATTGGATTATAAAACTTATATTTTTTTCCATACATATTTTGAGTCCAATATTCAGAACTGTCTCCTCCATAAATCCATCCGCTATAATTTTTAGTTTCTATTACAAAAATTCCATAGTTAGATATTATTAGATGATCTATTTGAGTTGTTATTCCGTTTACTTCTAAGTAGATATCATTAAATATATGATAATCTTTTGGAAGAAATTTTAGCATGATACTTACGTTTTTTTCTCCTATTTTTCCTAGCATTTCTGCTTCAGTTTCATATTTCCATGTAGGTATTTTTAGTTTCTTATTTTTAAAATTTAACACAAATAATATTATTAATATACTAATAATTAATATATTTAAAAAAAGCATTATTCTTCTCCTAGATAATTACGACATAGGATATAGTTTATTCTATTTGTTATTATTTTTCAATAAAATAAAAAACACACCAATATCTAGTCGGTGTGTTTTATGATTATTAAATTCTAAAATCTGTGTTTAAATAAGTTTCTAAAGGATGAATATCTTTAATCGTATTTTTTACAAACTTTCCACGGAAATAATCATCAAAATCTCTATCGTGAACAATTATAACATCGTTGTAATCAAATAGTGTATCAGGTACTTTAGATATGATAAATCTTTTAGCTTGATCATAACTTAAATCAATCTCTAATTTTTTTAAAACTTTAAAAGTTTCATCAACATCTAAAGATCCATGGATTTCAATAATTCCATTTATTAATTTTAAAATATAATTTTCTTTTTCTCTAAGCTCTGCATTATTTTCTAAAAACTCGAATAAAACAGTTCCAATCTCTTTATCAATAGCTTCAAAGTATCTCTTTTGGATATCTTCTTCTGAAGGGAAATTATTTTTTTCTAAAGCTTCTTCTATAATTTTTTCAAATGTTTCCTTTGGGTAATTTTGAAGATTATTTGCCTCAGAGTATCTATTTATAAAACTTATTGTATCCTCAGTAATATTTGAAATAGAGCTATCTGATAAACCTAAATCTTCAAATGTACTCCAAATATCTCTAAACTCATCATCAAAAATTTTTTCTGAATCATCTTTTAAAGCTATTTCTAAATACTTGTGAGTGCACATAGGTAAGTGGTTGTAAAGTGTTTCAACATTTTCAAAGTAAAAATTTTTTAAATTAAGAGTATCCCTTCGAAAGTTCCCAGTATTTTTAATGTTTAACTTCTCCAAATTCTCATGAATAATTTCTTCTGGTAAATTTCTTAAATTTTCTAAAACGCTCATTTAAACCCCCATAATCTTTATTTTTTCCCCGTGTCTAACATAAAGTTATTATAAACTAAAAATTTTAATATTTTTGGCAATTTGACTACTTTGTCACAATTGTTTTTGATGCATTTTACAATATTATTCCGAATAATTATTATTTTAAACAATATTTAATCTATAAATATTTGCATAAAAATAAAAGACAGGACTATAGCTTGGCAAAAACTCAGAAACAGTTTTTTTAATAGCTTCTACGACTTTTAATATACCGTATTTTTCTATGGCTGGAATTATAATTTCACTCATATAATTTTTAACATCTTCAAAAGTTTTTTCTATACGTTTTTTCAAAATTAAATTTTGAGAAATACTATCCTCTATTTCAGAAAAATATTGTTGAAAATTTTCTATATTTTCAGCACTCATTTTTTCTATATTTCTATCCCTTTCTATAAGGTTTCTATATTCTATTATTATATCTGCTAATTTTGACAGGTCTTCCCCTGAATTTGACAGAAGGTCTGTGAGATTTAACACATCTTTTGCTGTTTTTAACAGCCCCTTTGTAAAAATTGACAGATGGGTATTGTTAAATTTATCAGATGCCGTTTCTATTTTTTTCCTCTCTCCTAGTTTTTCTAAAAAAAACATAACTGACCACCCTTTTGGTGTTAAAGAGTAGGAGAGGGAGTTACTCACAGATTTATGTATTTGGTCTACTTCAATAAGGTTTAGGGCAATTAACTTTTTAGTAATGCTTCTAATAGTTGTGTAGGAAAAATACTCCTGGTATTCTAAAATATTTGCCCTAGACATAGTGATAGATATATTGAGATTCTTATCAATCTTTTCTTTAAGCAGATTATTTTTGCAAAGGTAATAAATGTTTTGTAAAAAAATAGCTTCGTTAATTCCTATTTTAGTTGCTAATTTTTCGTGGAAAAAATGCAAAAGCCACCTCCCTAAATAAAATCTATATTTAAGATATACCACTTTAATTTTTTAAAAGCAATAATCAAATAATAAAAACAGAACTATAAATGAAAAAAATGTAATACAAACGATATATTTATTTGACTCCACTACACTTTGAAAGTATAATTATAATATACACAACTAAGTTACCTAAAATAAAAATTTGGGAGGTAACAATGAAAGAAAAAAAGATGTATCCCTTCACATCTATGATAAGTTTAAGAATTTCAGGAAAACTGTTAAAGCAGATTGATGAAAAAGCAAAAGCACATAAAAAGAGTAGATCCTATATAATTAAAGAGTTACTAAAAAATAATACAGATTAAAGGACTCGACCGATAATAAAATTAATATAAAAATTTCTTATTTAATCTTTATAGGGTTAATTCTAATATCCCCCGTATTAGATCCCCTAAATATAAAAAATGGAGGTCGATAATTATGTCTATGACAGTTGGTGGTGCAAAAGCAGTAATTGAAGGAGTTATCATTAAAACTGAAAAAAGTATTGAAAGAGAAGTTACTTACTTAAAGGAGTTAGCAGATGATAAAGCTGCTCTATCTCACATTCAACAAAAAGAACTTGATGGAGAACCGTTACCTGCTACAAGTCCATATGGAAGTTATTCTGAATGGAAAGATCAAATTGAAAAGGAGATTAAAATATCTCAAAACTCTTTAGATAGAATCGATGTAGAAAAGGCTGAGTTGATGGCTTTTAACTACTTTGTTCAAACTGCTCCTGAGGAGTAAAAATGTGGGCCAACAGCACAAAAGTGTATAAACTGATCTATGCAGTTTTTAATCTACTTGGTACGCTTTTGGCGGTAAATAACACTCATACGCTTTATAGTAACGTGAGTAAATCAAAGCAAAGAGAGGAGATGATATATCCTAAGCCTAGGATAATTAATCACTCTGAAATAGAATTTGTAAGTAATAAAAGAGAGAAGCAATAGTTTCTCTCTTTTTCATGTTAGAATAATTATTTTAATTTTTTTACAATTACTTCATTTATCTCTTCTAAAGTTATATTTTTTGTAATAATTTTAGTTCCTAATTCCAATAAAGTTTCTTTTTTAATCTCTTTTAATCTCTCTTCAGAAAGATCAAAAATATTTCTATAAAGTTCAACATTTGTACTAATATAATCAGTATAATAGTTTATATCATCTATTAAACTTAAATCCACATTTTTTTCTTTTGGAATCTCTTCAATAACTGATTTTGGTTTCTCACTTTTTAGGAGATTATTTTTTAAAATATACTCAGCAATTAATCTATTCTTAGCAGCATTAAAAGCTAATTTTTGAATTTTAGTTTCTTGGCCACACTCTTCTATGTATGCTCTATAAACTTTTTCTTGGAGTTTTTCTTTTTCTTCAGATGACAGAGCTGAAAAATATTCTAACTCTCTTTCATAATTTTTCGGAGTCTCATCTTTATTTAAAAACTCCTCAGAAGCGTTTAAAACATCTTTTTTAGGCGTTTGTATTACAATAGCCTCATCTTCACACCAATTATTCTCCAAAGCTTTAATAAAGTATGCTCTGACCTTTTCAACTTTATTTTTTTTCATGTATATAGCTACTGATTCAACTTTTGTGTATCCATATTCTAAAATTGCCTCTTTAATAGTTTTTGGCATAGTTTTTAAACTTCTTGCTTTACTTGGCATAAGTCCTAAAATTTTATCAATCATCTCTTGAGTTACAATTACTGTAGATTCTATTGGAGTACTCTTTTCAATAATTTCAGCATCCTCTATCATCTCGTGTTCTGTGTCACTAACAGTTGTTTCTGTTAATAGTTTTCTAAAATCATTTCGGTCTTCAAAAAATCGCTGTTGTTTCTCCTCTTTTGATTTTTCATGAAAGAAGATCTCAATCTCTGATTTTTCCCACGTCGATTCTTTTATTATTTTAAAATCCTCTATTAAATTTTTATTTTTAAGTTCTATAAAAGCTTTTTCCAAAGTTTTAATAGTATGTGCTATATTTCTTTTATCATATTTTAGTGGTATTCTTTTTATTAAAAACAAACTATCAATATTTAAGTGAAGATTATCAAATCTAAGTTTTTCTATTAACATATAAATTGTTCTAGCAGTACTAGTTCCTATATCTAAAAGAATTCCTGAGTTATATACCATATATCCCTTTTGAATAATATTGCTATAGAAATGATCTGAAATATTTATTTCATAAATTTCTTTAATCCTTTTATCTGGTATCTCTTTTCTATATTTTGAGTTTTCTTTCAAAGAAAGAGTTATTATTTTTAAAGATAGTATTTGAGTACTAATTTCTTCTTTTATAACTCCTTTTTTCTCTGACGAATACATTGTATTTTTAAAATTATAATTTGTTTCTGATAATCTTAAAAGTGAATTTTTAATAACAGTTCCATAAGAAGCATTTGAACCTATTTTTAATTTATCTCTAAGTTCTGTTGAGGTAACCATAAATTTTTTTGGCATTCCTCTTTCTTTCATTATTTGCATTAAAGCTATAAAAATTTTTTCTTCCATCTCTCCTGGAATATAATTCCCAGCTGAAGGTTTAACTGTTATGTAAGTATCTCGATTTTTATTAAAATAATACTTAATTATTTGGTTTATTTTTCTCTTTGTATTTTTAGAAAAGATAGGGAACTGAACAATATTTATGTCCATTCTTACAAGATTCTTATTTTTTATAAAAGATTCTTCTATATAAAAATTTTCCTCTACAATTTCTGTTTCAGGTGTATCTATAACTTCTTCCCACCAAGGAGTATTTTTTTTTGTAACTTCTTTCTTAGACATTAAATATCCTCCACTTTTTTTCGTCATTACCCAATGAGATTTTTATAAAGTATCCATTTTTTTATTAAAAATATCATTATATAATAACGAAACTTTCATTATATAGTTACGATTTCTCTAATTTTAATCTTTTTTTTTATAAAAATCAAATTTTTTTTAAAGATATCATTATATAATAACGAAATCTTATTATATTATATAAATATTCTCTTAAAAACAGTAGATATCATTGGGTAATGACGAAGATATCATTATATAATGACGAAAGTCTCATTAGGTAATGACGAAAGTCTCATTATATAATGACGAAACTATCATTGGATAATGACGAAAGATAAAATGATATATAACCTCAATAAAATCAATGGTCCAAATGGTGTTTTTGGGCGTTTTTTTTTGTACATAACAATATAACAATATTTACAATATAAACAACTATATACAATGTAAAAATTTAAATAAATTGAAGATAAAAATAATATTTATTAATTTTTATAAAAAGTGTATTCAAAACACATTTTTTATTGGATATTTATATAATGTAAATACACTTTTAAAACTTATTTTAATAATTTAACTTTTAAGTAACAAACAAAGCTTGAAAAAAAAGTATATTTAGAATATATTAAATAGTATGATTAATAAATTAAAATTCAAAGAATTGATAATAGAGAAAATAAATAAAACAATAGCAGAGAGGTTAGGAGGATAAAATGCTAGCAAAAATTTTAACATTTAAAGTTAATAAAGGTGGAATAGGAAAAACTTTTTTAACTGTTCAAACTGGATCTGGATTAGCTACAGCTGGAAAAAAAACATTAATAATAACATCTGATTCACAAAATAATGTTTTAAACTATACATTTCCATTTGAAGAAAAACCTGTATTTAAAAAGGGTTTAAAACATTTTGTAAAAACTGGAGATGGAGATTTAATTAGACTAAGAGAAAATCTATATTATATTCCTCTTGAAGATAATAAGTTTTCTTCAAGTTTTATAAAAGAGCTTCCAGAGTTTATAAAGAAAATTAGCAGTGATTATGACTTTATTTTAATCGATAGTATTCCAACTATGAAACTTGATAGCATTTTTGTTAAATGTTCAGATAAGGTTATAATTCCATATTTTTGTGATCCTGTTACTTTAGAAGGTGTTCTAAATGTAATAGATGAAGTGGGAGCAAATAAAATTCACGCTATTGTACCTAATTTATATAGAAATACAGAAACTCAAAAAAAGTTTTATAATAATTTAAAAACAATTTTGAAAGACACTAGAATATTATTTCCAGAACCAATAAAAGAATCCTCAGCAGTGGAATCACTATTAGCAAAAGGAAAAACTATTTGGGAATCTGAGCAAAAAGATATAAGAGATGTGCAGGATATTTTTATAAATATAATTGGAACAATTTAATGTTTCGCATGCGAAACATCAAAAGTGAGAACAAGGGGGTCAAGAATGAGAAACAGATCTATATCTTTAGAAGAAAGATTAAAGCAAGCTGTATCTACTGAGAAAGTTGAAGAAACTAAGGTTATTACAAAGATAGATAACATTTGTATTTCAGAAGATGAAAACGAAAATAAATACTTAATAGAAAAAACTATAGAAGTTTTAAATATCCAATCTAAGGCTTCATTAGAACTTGGAAAAATATTTAACGAAGTAAGTGAAAAAGTAAAAGATGAAAGCTATTGTAAATGGCTTGAAATAAATGGTTTTAATAGAACTACGGCATTTAGACATAGAAGAAGACACTCTCTTTATGAAGAGGTGAGTCACAAAGATGGAAAAGAGATAATAGCTCTGTGTGGTTATAGAGATATCGATAAAATTTTTCAATCTGAAGATAGAGAAAACTATATAAATATATTGAATGCAGGAAATATAAATTTAAAAGAGTTTAGAAATTTACTGAATGGAAATTTATTAGAGAATAAGCTTAACAAACAAAATTCAATAGTAAATATAAATTTTGAGAATTATAGCAATTTTTTTACAAATTTTTCAGAAAAAGTAAATAGTTTAGATGATGAAAAGAAAATTTTGTTAGAAAAATATTTGAAAAAAATTGAAGAGTTATGGAAATAAAAAAAGAGTCTTAGAGAAATATAATCTTTAAGACTCTTTTTTTATTAAATTTTATCTATTTTTAAATAACTCTTTAAAAAAAACTTTAATTTTCAGATGATGTTCCTCAGTGAGATCTTCTTTGATTTTAAGAATAGTTATATTACTATTTTTTTTGATTTCGAAACTATTATTTTGATTTGTATCTTCATCTAAACTTTTTAAAATATCTTTTAGATCATCTTTACTTTTTTTTGAATATTCAAAAAGTAGAGATTGAGCTTTATTTTTTGGATATAGTACCAGTAATTTCTCTAAAATTTTATTTAATAAATCAGCTTTAATAGCACCTACTGTTTCAAGCATAGTTCCTTTTATTAACGGATGGAAATCAATAGCTTTTTTAATAGCATAAAATTGAGATTTTCCAATGTTAAATTGTTTTAAACACTCTTCTATGGTAACTCCTTTTGTAGCGGCTAATTTATTGAATTTATAACTTAATTCTAGAAGTGTTAAATCTTTTCTTTTAGTATTTTCATTGATTGAAATAGTTTCTAAAATCTCTAAAGGTGTTTCTTTTTTTAAAATAATTGCTTTATTAAAGAAAATTTTATTTTTATCAACTTTATAAATCTCTTTCAAAGCATGAAATCGTCGCCATCCGCTAATGATAATATAATTATTTTTATTTTTTTCTAAAAGATAGATTGGATGCAATAAATCAATTTTTTTTATAGAATCCAACAAATTTTGAAAAGATTCTTTTGTAGTAAGGTTTTCATCATCTAATCGATTAACAAAGGTCTTATTAGAATATAAGATATTATCAATTAAATTAATTGTAATATCTTTAAAATAAATAAAATTTTCTAACCCATTTTTTTCAAAAATTAAATTACTAGTGTTATCGTGTTCTGCAAAAAAAAACCTATTTAATTCCACAATATCCCCCTGAATGATTTTTTAGTAATTCTTTAGAATAAATATAAAAGTGTTCAACTAAAAAATTTTAATAGCTACTAAAAAGATCTAATAGCACTAAAGTATACCCTATTTAAATTAAAAATCAAGATTAACATGAAAATGATTTTTTATTGAATATAGAACAGAAAGAGTTATGAAGAATTATCAATATATATTTTCTATATTAGACAAATTTATAAGTATTTGATATTTTTTAAATTAAGCAAACGTTTGATTAAAATAATATACGGGGGTATTTTATGTTAAAAAAAATTATGTTATTTTCAACAATTTCATTGACATGTTTAGCTAGTTCTGGAGAATGGAGTAAAAATAATTTTAAATATGATGAGTTTAATTTACCGTATCAACTTTTTAAACCAAATAATATTGAAAAAGAGATACCTTTAGTCATATATCTTCACGGTTCAGGAGAAGCAGGAATAGATAATGAAAAACAGATGTATGCTGGAACAAATATTGGTCCACAGTATTTTGCATCAGAAGAGATTCAAAATATTCAAAATGCATATGTACTAGCTCCTCAAACAACACCAGAAATAAGATGGGCAAGTGTAAGCATAGATGAGTATGATTTTAAAACTACTCCGATTACTCCGTCTATGAATTCTTTGCTTCATTTAATCGACAACTTAGAGAAGGAGTTAAAAATAGATCCTAAAAGAATATATATAGCAGGACTATCAAGGGGAGGACAAGGAGTTTGGAATGCTGCCATGAATAGACCTAGTAAGTTTGCTGCAATCGTTCCAATAGCTGGGTCTGGAAGCCCTAAAGATATTGATTTAATAAAACATATTCCTACTTGGGTTTTTCATGGAAATGCAGATGATATTACTCCAATTGAAGTTTCTCAAAATATGGTAGATGCTTTAAAGAAAAAAAATGGGAATGTTAAGTTTACAATCGTTGAAAATGGGAATCATGATTCGTCTTGGTTAGAAGCACATAAAAATTCAGAGTTATGGAAATGGATGATTTCAAATAAAAAAGATAATTAGAGCAATCATTTCAATTTAAAGGGGTAAATTATGAATACCTGGAGAATAGATTTAAAATATTAAAACTTATACTTTAACTGATAAAAGTAGTACAACAAAAATAGAGTTTGAACTTGCAGATATTAATGGAAGATATTTTGGAGTTCAAGTTAAAAGTGGAGAAATCTCTTAAAAAAGAGGTTTCTTTTTTTATGGGAATGTCTTGATAAGATAGCAGAATGGGGAGGGTGGGAAAGACTTAAAGGTTCAAGGGCGAAGAGATCCGTGTATTGCAAATTGAAATTGCTTTCATCCACAGCTCTCAAGCCCTTTTCCTATTAAGGCAAGAACTATCTTTAACTCTTGAGCGGAGTACTAAGCGACCGACAGGGTAGAGTACCATAAGGGACTGCCATTAAGACTCCCACTATCCCAGCTACGACCAGAGGGAGAAAGCGATGAGTTAAGTGGCTATTTCTTACTGTAAATTTTTTTATTTTAAAATTAGGAAAGTATTTTGATTATTGCAATTTACAAAAAGTCCGACGGTCGGACTTTTTTTATGGCGGAGATTAAGGTTAGAAGAAAGAGAAATTTATTTCCGCCTAAAGTTTTAAAACTTATGATAGATAATATGTCTTTCATAGTTACGAGCTTATGTTGCTGTGGCCGTGGGCACGAGGTCCTAAGACCGAGTAGAGACCCATCCCCCAAGAGGCGACTAAAATAAAACGGTACATTAACTGGGGATGCCAGCGAAAGATGTTTTTTGAAAATTTACCTGGGCCGGCCTGTGCTAAAAAAACATCTGAAGCGACGCCGGCGGGGGATGGGCCCCGGCCACCAAGCGAGGCCGCCGTAAACAACGGACTAGCTAAGGCGAGCCGAGCGTGCTTATAATTTTATTCTTTACAAATATATATAATTAGTTTATAAATATTATTGCTTAGTATTAATGTTTTACAGGGGGAAAAATATTGGAACTTATATTTTTTATATTTTTTATTTTTTTCATAGAAAAAAATATTTTTGTGGGTGCTATTTTAGATATAACTAATACTGATCCATCAATAGAAAACAGAATAACTATATTTTCAGGAATTTGTATTTTTATAATGAGTAATTTATTCGTAAAGTATAGAAACAATCTAAAGGATTTATATAAGTTTATTTTATATTTTTTACTAATTTTTATAATATATTTTTATAAAGAATCAAAGAATTTATATGCTGTGATATCTCTCTTTTTAAATAATCAAATGTTTATATTTTTTATATTTTTATTGTTATTTTCAGTTATTTTTCCGATGCTATTAAATTATATAAATGAAAAGTATCCATTGGAAAATAATTTAAAAGAGTCACTTTATTCAAGTAGAGAAAACAAAATAAAAGTATTACACCAATTTTTAAATGTTTATAATGAATTTTCTATTACTGGGGAGTGGGGAGTTGGAAAAAGTTTTTTTCTAAAATATTTTTTTAAAAATTCAGATAAAAATAAATATGAAGAGATAATAATAGATATTTCTTCGTATTCTACTAACGATAAAATTTTAAAAAAGATAGATTCTGAAATAAATAGAATATTTAAAAAATATCATATTTTTAGATTTTCACCATCTATTTTTAAAGAAATTAGTTTACAAAATTCTTTTATAGAAATTTT
>NZ_CP092524.1 GCF_022430525.1 Cetobacterium somerae
CTGGACTAAAACTTTTTTCAATCCTCCCAATGTATGTTTTAAATCTTTTTGAATTTGAATAGATTTATTTTTAACATAAGGTTTAAAAGCTCTTTCTTTAGTCCCTATTTCATTTAATTTTCTTTTAGCTAAATACTGGGTATTTAAATCATCTTTACTTATTCTGATTTCTTTATCAACTATCTTTTGGGCTTGGTTAAAGCTCTTTTCTATTTGGCTAGAAACATCTTTTAAAACCTCTGAATCCTTATATTTTTTTAATAAATTTTCTTCAGACACTTTAATGTTTTCATATTTAGTTTTTAGTGTATTAATTTCTTTAGATAAAGAGGTCCTCTTTATAAAGTTTAATTTACTTGTTCCAGTAAATTCTTTTTCTAGGTTAGAAATATCTTTAGATAATTTTTTACCCTCAAAGAACAATTTATTATATTCACCTTTAGTAATTTTATTAATAGCGAATAATTCAACCGATTTAAAGCCGTTATTTAGCTTTTTAGGGGCTATCAAACTTTCTAGTTTGTCTTTCCCCTTCTCTAAAGTTCCAATACCGTTATTTAGCCTTTTAATGCTTATTTCATAATTTTGAGAAAGAGATTTAGCTTCAGTTTCAAATTTTGCTTTATTAAGAACTATAGTTTTCTCTTTTTCTAGTAATGAATTTTCATAAGCCATTATACTAACTCTTTGTTTATAAAGGATTGCATTGTATTTTTCTTCTTGATTATTTCTAGAATAATATTCATAAGAACTTTTTACTTTCTCTAGCTTAACTAAATTTTCTATATAATTTTTTAAGTTAGGTTCTTTTAATGGAGCTTTTCCAATAAGTGATTTTATAGCTTTCAGTTCCTCTGATGTTTTAGTTTGAATTTCTTTTTCTAATCTATCAACTTTTACTTTTTGCTTTTCTAAACCATCAATCATAGAATCATATTCTTTATATCTGTAATCTAACTTTTCAGTAATTTCTTTTAGTTTTAAATTAGACTCTTTATATCCAGCTCTTTCACCCATCATTAATTGAGTTTGCATTTTATTAGTTAAAGATTCTTTTAATTGTTCATTAACCATTATATCTTTTGTGATACCCTCTAATCTAAAATTAGTTAATACATTCTTAGCTAATTCTCTAGTATTTTCCGATTCAATTTCTTTTAATCTAAACTCTAAAGATTCTACTGGAGTATTTTTATATTTATTTTCATAGAATTTCAATAGATTTTTTTCATCCAAATTATTAGAAATATCTAAATTATAATTTTTAGCAGCTTTCTCATAAAGTGATTTTTCTCTTTTTAAATCTCTATTTAATTGCTCTATAATTCTAATACATCTAGGTGTATTTTCAATTTCTAATTTTAAAGAATTAATAGATTCTTTAATCTCTTTTTCTTGCTTTTTTAGATGTTCATTCAATGGATCAATTAGTAATTGATTCTCAATTTTTCTTAAATTTTTTGAATGCGAATAAAAAGCACCTTTTGTTATTATGTTTAGTGCTTTTAACTTTATATCCTCTTCAGTTGTATTTAAGATTTTAATTAATTTAGATTTACATTCTTCTTTTGTTGGGATAATATTTTCCCTTTTAATTTCAAGCTCTCTTTTCTTAACTTCTCTTAGTTCCTTAGCTTGTTTATATTCTTTGAACTTTTCTTGTTCTTCAGGAGTTAATTTTTCTAATCCTAATCTTTTTTCTTTTTGTAAAGTAATTCCCGATATATTAACTGGTGTTCTATTTAAAAGTTCAGCTTTTAAATAATCACCTTTTTCTAAAGCAACCTCTCTTTGTTTCTTTAAAGATTCGCAAGAAACTCTTTCATTAAATCCATTTCTTTCTAATGCTTGATTAGCTAAAATTTCCCATGATTTTCTAATATGTAAAAGTTGCTCCTTAGTTCTCCAAACATTATCTTTTTTAGCTCCACCAAGTTCAGGTTTTTTTGAGTTTGCTCTTTTAAAAAATTGTTCTTTAGTTCTTAAAATATTGTCTATTTCTCTTTCAGAAAACATAAGATGGCAATGAAGATTTTTCTCTCCATCTTTACTATGTGATTCATGGATGGCAAAAGAATAAGGATGTTTATATCCTAACTCTTGTTTTACGAAGTTTTGAACAAGTTCGATTCCTTGTTTATGATTTAATTCATTAGGAATATTTAACTCAAATTCTCTATAAGAAACTCCATTAATTCTTTCAAAATCATCAGCAGATTCCCAAAATTCAATCGCTGATGTTCCATCAAAAAAACAATTAGTATTCCCCGATTCTTTATATATTAAATCTTGCTTTTTATTGTATTTATTTTCTCTTAGGATATACTCAGCATGGGCTTTAGCCATTCCAACTTTTCCAACCTTACAATGTAATCTATATTCAGCCATGCCAAGTACACCTCCTTATAATCAAATTTTGAAAAAATTTACCTTGTTAGTCATCCCATATTTTGGGAATGACTTCTACACGCAAGTTTCTCATTTTTGAGAAACTGTTAAGCGTGCATTATCTTTTTTATTATATCATTTTGATTTTGAAACTTCAATTGAAATATAAAAAACGAGGGATTTATTTTCCCTCTTTTACTCTCCAATTATTTTATCTTTATATTGTATTTTTGTTTCTTCATCTCTTGCAATTTTTTCCAATCTTGCGATTAGTGCTCCACCAACTAATTTTTTATTATTTTTTCCTAATAATTTTTCTTCTGGAATATCTGAAATAGAAATTATTTTTTTTGTTAATTCTCCTTCTTTTACAATTATATGATTATTTCTAAAATCTTCTTCATCTGAACATACAACAATATTTTTACCTTCAATTTCATTAAAAGAAACTTTGTCTAAATCCTCCATCGTTATTGGAATTGTTATAGTTTGTTCTACTATTTTATATTTTTCTTTATTTAATAAATCAAAACTCTCTCTTGTATTTTGATTATCAATACAATCATTTAAAATAATAAAGTTTTGATAAAGTAATTCATATTTTTCTTTAGTTATTGTAATTTTAGAAATTTCATTTTCCATTTTCATAATATTATTAGCTTTTTCTATAATTTCGTATTTATTTTTATTAGCAATATCAAACCCTTTTCTTGTTAATAAATTATGCTCTGTATTTTGTTCTTGTAAAAATTTCTTATAAAGTTCTTCATATTCATCTTTTGTAATTTTAATTTTTTCAATTTCTGTAATTTTAAGCTCTTGATCTTTTTCTAAATCTATATTATTTTCTTTTAAAATTTCTTCTTTTATTTCTTGTTCTTGGACAATTTCAGGAACAGTTTTTACAACTAATTTTTTCTCTTTTTGCTCCATTCCTGTTTTTATAGATTTTATTAAATAATTTAAACTTTTTATTTCTTGTTTAATCTCTCTATATGACCAATTTAAACCTTTTATAAGGTCTCTTTCTTGAAACATTTCAACTAATATTTCAATATTATCTATTGTTAATAAAGGTGCAATAAATCTATTTTTCTTTACTTTTTCTATAGATTTATTTAATTTATCTGAAATTTCAACTATATCAATAACATCACTATTATTTTTGTTCTCAATTTTTTCTATTCGATTTCCCCAAGTAAACTTTAAACTAGTAACCTTTCTTCCAGTTTTTATTTTTTCTAATTTTAAATTTGGAAAATATGGAGGTAATTCTTTCAAAATTTGATTTAATACTCTTTTATTAATAATATCAAAATCATATGTTTCTGGAATCCCTAAATCATTTCTAAATTCATCTATTGTAAATATATGTTCTTTTTTCTTTTCCCATTCTTTTAAAAGAGAATATAACAATTGAGAATAACCACTTTTTAAATTTGTATATTCTTCTAAATTTTGTATAGTAAATGGCTCTTTTATATCGTTTAACATATAACGGAATGAACTATTTACCTTAATTTGAAATTTCCCTTCATCTTCAAATGATTCATAATCAATAAATAAACTAAAAATTTTTACACCATTTTCTTTTTTTATTTTTATTGATGTTTTTTTTAGTGTATTGTATAAATCTTCTAAATAATCAAACATTTCTTTATTTGACATTTTTCTTTTTTTTAATTTACTTAAAGAACTCATTTCGTTTATATTGAATACTAATAAATTATCGTCTTGATTCATAACCTTACAACATAGAGCAAACACTAAATTTCTTTGATTCATAGATAATCCTTGAAATTGTACTCTATGAAAATCTTTATGATGTTTCAATTCTAAATTAGTTCCCATAAAATCACCTCAAAATCATTATAACACTAATCACTAACAAGTCAATACTATTTGTACGGGATAACACCGTTTTTTGTACGGGATAATACCGTTTTTTGTACGGGATAATACCGTTTTTTGTACGGGATAATACCGTTTTTTGTACGGGATAATACCGTTTTTTGTACGGGATAATACCGTTTTTTGTACGGGATAACCTTAAATAAGCATTGATTTTATTGGGCTAAATTAATGCCGAAAGTATTTAAAAGAATTAAAAGAAAAAAAGATTCTAAAGATACGCGTACGCGAAGAAAAAAGAATTTGAATTTTTTAAAATTTTATAAAACAACAAAAAACTTAAAATAATCAATTTAAAATTCTAAACCCACATTCTAAACCACATTTAAACGCTCTAAAATGCCTTAAAAAATAAGTTTAACACATTTTAGCATAAAATACTTGTATCGATGATTACACATAGCTTAAAATCGATTTTGTAAAGAATTAGTTATTTTTTTAATTATTAAAAAAAATTAAGAAATTTCAGAATTTTTACTAAATTTTAGATTTGCTTTGTATTTACTGGGTTAAATGATATTTTTAGCTTAAAATTAATAAAAAACCTCTTGTAAATAACCAAAATAAGTATTACAATTGTAATACGAAATGTTAAAGGAGGTTTTTTATGTCAATTATTTCTGTTAGATTAAATACTGATGAAGAGCTATTATTAAAAAAAGTTGCTGATTTTGAAGGTGTTGGACTTTCTAGCTATATAAAAAAAATTGTTTTTGAAAGATTGGAAGAAGAATATGATTTAAAAGTTGCTGAAAATGCTTATAAAACTCATGTAGAATCAAACCAAAAAACTTACTCTTTTGATAGTGTAATTGAGGAATTAGGAATTGATTTATGATTAAATACAGAGTTGAATTTTCAGAAACATCTTTAGGACATTTAAAAAAATTAGATAAATCAGTTCAGACTATTATTTTAAAATGGATTAAAAAAAATCTTGTTGATTGTAATAATCCTAAAGCACATGGAAAAGCATTAGTAGGAAATAAAAAAGGATTTTGGCGATACAGAGTAGGTAATTATAGATTACTTTGTAATATCCATGATGAGGTATTAACTATATTAGTTCTTGAAGTAGGACATAGAAGTGAAATTTATAAAAAATAAAAGTTTTTTAAATTAAGTTTTTACCGTTGTTATATTAATTGTATAATCAGAAATATAAAATTACATAAACAAATATTGAATAAAATTATATTAGAGAATCGTTTGATAAAATAAAAAAAACAAAAATATACAAAATAAAAAAATAACTTAATCACTTAGATAAATACAGGAATATAAATCAAATTATCAAATAAAAAGTTTGTATTTTAAGTGAATGTTTTATCTTTGAACTTTAAAATCTAAAAAAGAACATATTTTGCTTGACTTGATAAAAAAAATAGAGTATTATTATTTTACAAAGCTTTGATTAATATTTTAGGAGGGAAAATATGAATTTAAAAGATTTTAACAAAATGACGGTATCATCTGATAGTCCAGTAACTGCATTTGAAAGAGCACCTAAAATAAGCAATAAATAGTTATAATTAATATCTCGTGTTATACGAGATATTTTTATTATTAATTAAAGGGGGATTTTGTTTTGGAAAAAATTTTATATAAATATGATAAATTAAGAATAAATAGTCTTGTATTCAAACTTGTTGATTATTGTGATTTAGGATGTAATTATTGTTATAGAGAAAAAAGCGAGTATAGATCAAATAAAATTATGTCAGATGAAATTATTGATTTGACAATTGATAGATATTTAGAGTTTTGTCAAAATACTCAT
Organism: Cetobacterium somerae; assembly: GCF_022430525.1. Lineage (NCBI taxonomy): Bacteria > Fusobacteriati > Fusobacteriota > Fusobacteriia > Fusobacteriales > Fusobacteriaceae > Cetobacterium > Cetobacterium somerae. The sequence continues at coordinate 6,080 of NZ_CP092524.1, forward strand.
CCACAAAAAGAGATTACGTTAATATGGCATGGAGGAGAGCCTTTATTAGCTGGAATTGATAAATTTAAAAATATATTAGAAATTGAAAAAAAATATGAAAAAAAATACAATATAAAAATTCAGAATGCAGTTCAATCAAATGGAATAAGCTTAACACCTGAGATGTGTGAGTTGTTTTCTGAAAATAATTTTAAAATTGGTTTTAGTATAGATGGACCAAAAGAAATCCATGATATTCATAGAAAATATTTAAATGGAAAAAGTTCTTTTGAAAAAACAATTCAAGGAATTGACTTAGCTAAAAAATATAATTTAGATACAAATTTAATTGTAGTAATAACAAATGAAAGTTATAAAAATGTTGAAACTATTTATAACTTTATCAAAAGTTTAAAAATTAAAGCAGTTGATTTTATTCCTTGCTTTGACTATGAAAGTGATACTACTTTGACAGAAGAAAATTATAATTATTTTTTAATGAATTTATTTAACCTTTGGAAAAAAGATAGTTTTGATTTTCTAGAGATAAGATTATTTTCAGATATATTTGAAAAAGTTTATTCTTTAAATAGAAATCAACCTTTAAAAGCTTTGTCTTGCAGTTTAGCAGGGGCTTGTGGTCAAAATTTCTCAGTAGGAGTTAATGGAGATATATGTACTTGTGAATGTTTAACCCCTATAAAAGAATATTTTTTAGGAAATATAAAAGAAAAATCTTTTGAATTAATGCTTAAAGAAAAATCTTATACAACTACCTTCAAAAATGATTTTAATAGTGTAGACAAAAAATGTTTTGATTGTGATGTTTTTAATATATGTAGAGGAGGTTGCTTAAATAGAAGACTTCCAAAGTATAATAAATCTTTGGATATTTATTGTAATCCAAGAAAAAATATTATAAAGGAGATTATTAATTTCTATCATGAAAAAACTTACAAATATAATGAATAAAAATATATGGTTTATTTTAACTCAGTTTTTTAGTGAGTTGGGAAGCACAATAACTAGTTTTGGAATTGTATTGTGGATTAATCAAAAAAATCCTAATCCATTAACATTTAGTTTACTATCGATTTCTATATTTCTTCCTAAAATTTTATTTGGAATTGTAATTGGATCTATTGTAGATAGATTTGAAAAAAAGAAAATAATTTTGTGCGCTGATTCTATAGTAATGTTATCATCATTAGGATTATTGGCATTATTTAGATTTGACATTATAAATATTCCATTAATATTATTTTTAAATTTTTTTAGTGGTATTTTTTCTTGTCTTCAAGATTCATCTAAAAATATATTAAATACAATAATTTTTTCAAAAGAAGATTTTATAAGACTTAATGGATTAATTTCTTTTTTATCTGGAATAGCAATGCTTTTAAGTCCAATTTTAGGAGCGGTATTATACAATAAAATTGGAATGAGTAATATTATTCTTTTGGATTTAGTAACATTCCTTATAGCTTTTATAACATTAGCTTTTATGAGAATACCTAAGGAGAAATTAAAAAAAGTAAGATTTAACTTGAAGCAAGTTTTTATAGAATTTAAATTTTCTTATAATGAGATTAAAAAAATTGATGATTTAAAAAATCTCATGTTTTTCTTTTTTCTAGTTAATTTATTTTCGGGAATGACATATTTTAGTTTAATATCTCCATTAATATTAAGTAGAACTAATAATAATGCTGAAATACTTGGATTAGTTAATATGTTTTTAGGATTAGGATTTATATTAGGTGGAATGTCAGTTTCATTATTTTCTTTTAAAGGTTCAAAAGAAAAAATAATTTACATAGCTGTAGCCTTTTCATTTATTTTAGGAGATATTCTTCTAGCAATAGGGCAGACACCTATAATTTGGTATTTTGGTGCATTTTTTGCTGCATTTTTTATTCCATTTTCCGATGCTAATAAAGCATATATATGGAGAGATAAAGTTCCACTAGAACATAGAGGGAAAATTTTTGCGTGTAGAAATACATTTGAATCAATCTCACGTCCGATTGGAATGTTTTTAGGTGGAATTATTGTAGAAAAACTTTTGAGCGGATTTGCAAATACAAATTCTGATAAAATGTTAATTATTTTTAATAATATAAACGGTGCAAATATAGGATTACTTTTTATATTTACTGGGATATCTGGATTTTTAGCTTGTGTCTATTGTTTGATTGCTTTTTTAAAAAAACAATTTAATTATAAAATTTTACGAGAAAAAATAGATATTTAACAAAATATTGAAAATTTAGTTTAAATATTTTATAATTTTAGCACAAAGCTGAACAAGGAATAAAACCCAAAGAAAATAGAGAGATTTGCACATCTCTCTATTTTTTATTTATCTTCTAAGATAAGCTACAAGTTTGGAGGCTTTCTCATTTCTTTCTAAGGCTTTTTTTGTAGGTTTAGAAAGAGCTTCCTTTTGAATTTGTTTGGCTATTTCACCTTTTACTATAAGAATGGAGCTATCATTTACTTTTTTCATTTATAACCTCCATATAGGGGTTCCGTCAGGAAAACGCGGTTTTCCAACGTTAAGAAAATTAAAAAATTAATCGAACCTAATAAAATCAATATCTTATACCGTTCTGCTCCCGAAAACGCGGAATAACAACGCTAAGAGCTGATTTTTAAGGATTTTTTGATTTTTTTTTAAATTTAACAACGTTAAGGATTAAAAAACAAGCCTATTGAGACACTGAAAACGCTTATTTTTCAATGGGTCATAGAATATCTCAATAGGGTACAATCTATTGAAACATTTTGATTTTTGAGACAATCTTTAAAAATTCTAATTTTTTGAGAATAAAAATGTCTATAACCTTAATAAAATCAAAGGCTTACATGGTGTTTTAAAAGTCCTTAGCGTTGTTATTCCGCGTTTTCCTGATGGGACCCCATATAGATTATTTTTTGTTTAATTTAATTATTACAAATAACAATAGTATAACAGTGATAGGTTGTAAAAATAGATTTAAAGTTTTTAAAAATTCCATCAAATTGACCCTCCTTAATTTTTTATTATTTTACGAGGGTGAAAAAATAAGTTCCAATGAGAGTAACGAATGGATCTTTTTTTTTCATCCAACTAAAAAAGAGGGAAATTTTCTTTTTCCCTCTTTTTTCTGTACTTAAATCCAATAATTAAAGCTAAATTTTTGTAATGGATTTATTATGCCATTTTTCCCTGTATTTTCAAGGGTATAAACACAAGGCTATATTTTTTGAAGGGGCTTAAAATCGATTTTACGAGGTCGTTTTTTTAAAGTTCCCATCCTTCTTTTTCTTTTTGTAGTTTTATCTCTAAATTATTTCTGTTTGGTGATTTTTC
>NZ_CP092525.1 GCF_022430525.1 Cetobacterium somerae
AGGACTATAACGATTAATACTCTTAACATTTCAGAAAGCACCCCCTTTCTAGGGTAGGCAACCACTGATAAGATTATATCATAATGCAAAAAATTAAAAAAGAGCTAGTTTCTCACTCCTAGCTCTTTTTCGTACAATGCCTTCCGAACATTGAATATTAATCGTTTGTAACTTATTATAACTCTTAAATTTTTAAAAATCAATATTTTTAGTCGAATATGTTTCCCATTCAATTTATTCTCCTATTTTAAATCGATTTAAATTAGCCAAATCAAAAGCTTTTCTTAAATAAGGGTTGTGTTGTTCTCCTATTTGCTTAAGATACGCATTGTACAAATCCTCATAATCTGTTTTAGATATTTTTATTGGTAACTTTTCCAAGAGTTTGTCTAATGGCTCAATCTCTTCAGATTTTTTTGGCTCTATAATATCGATTTTAAGGGGTGTTTCAACTTCTTCTCGACCTAATGTATACCCTTGATTTTCCTTGATTTTAGCCATTTTTGAATTTTTAATATCTTCGATTTTAGCAGTTAGAATTTTAGAAAAACTTTTAATTTCTGAATTATATTTATAAAGTTCTCCAAGAGCTTTAATTATATCTTTTTCATCATATTTTTGAAGTAACTTTTCCATAGCTTTTTGAGAATAGGAATCATCAACAAATCTATTTTTTTTAGCCTTTTCTATTGAATTTAATAATTTATCTGATATTTGAGGTTCTGCAACATCAATTATATTTTTATCGGCTCTAATAAATTTAATTTCATTAACTTTTTTTCCTAATCTTTTTTCTTCAAATGAATACTCATATTTATTATCAAATTTATTAATTTCTTTTAAAGATTTATTTAAAACATATCTTTTAAAATCCTTGTATTCAGAATATTTATTTATAGTTCCAGTTATTTTTTTTAAGTCATCTAATAAAAAATTTGGAATATTAATTTTTTCATATTTTTTAAATAATTCATAAAAAACAGAAGTGTAGACACATTTAAAAGATTTTTGCTCTAATAATTTTAGAGTTGTATAATATAATTCTTTTTCTTTTTCAGTTCCACAAAGAGCTGAATAGATTGTCGGAGGAATAGCTATAAATACTCCATTATCAACTTTTTTAAATTCAGATAATAGATTAAACCCGCCCCATAATTTGCCTTTTTTGTCAAAACTTCTAATTTTTATATTTAATAAACTATCTAAATATATTGATAAATCCTCATATTTATCAGAAATTTCCAAGGCCTCAAAGATTTCTGATAAATTAATAATTATTTTATCAGATTTTTCTTGTTGAAATTTATGTAATAAAAAATTGTAAGCGAGTACCCCTTGTGTTGTTAAAGGTTGCCCTTCTATCTCGATTAATTGATTTGGTTTATATAATTCTAATTTTTCCATAAAATCACCTCAAAAATTATTATACATGTCAAAGGTGGAATTGTAAACAAACTTTTTTTCCACCTTTGACAACTTTTTTTCCACCTTTGACAACTTTTTTTCCACCTTTGACAACTTTTTTTCCACCTTTAACAACTTTTTTTCCACCTTTAGCTTTTTTTGACCCTCTCATATTTCTCAATTAGAGAGGGTTTTAAGCACTTCGCAAAAATGCCGTAAATATTATAAATACTATAAATATTACAAACAAGAAAAAAAGAGTAAGTAATTTTTTAAAAAATAAAAAAACTGGAAGAAAAAACCTCCAGTTCTTTAGTACTTAATTCAAAATAAAAGTTGATAAATCATTCTAACATAATTAAACAAAATAACAAAAAAATAAAAGATTTAAAAGCATGTTTGACAAAATAAAACCTATCGGTTATTATAATGTCAAACACAAAGACCCTATAAAAATTAAATAATTTTTATAGGACAAGATACGGGAAATTGACGTCAGCTAGGCTGACGGTCAATTGTCCCATCTTGTTAAGGGGGAAGTTCCCCCTTAAAACCCCTACAAAATATCAACCCCGATTTATTAAATCGCAGCAAAATAAATTTGCCGCAATTTAACCGCCCCATTCTTGGGGCTTAAATTTAAAAAATTAAAGGAGAATAATTCCAATGAAAAATTTATCTCTACGACTAGATGAAAAAGATTATAAAATTTTAGATATAAATGCTAAAGCTCTTGGAGTCAATAAAAATGAATTTGTAAGAAAATTAATTAGATTAAGTACCATAGAAAATATTGAGGAATTTAACGCCAATTTAAAAGAATTATTGATATTAAAAAGAGCTTTATCAAATAATATAAATCAATTGGCTAAAAGAGGGCATAATATGGCTAATTTTGAGGAAGTAAGAGAGGAGCTTGAAGAATTATGGCAGTCTTTAAAGCGATAGCAAATCCAAGTACTAAAAAGGGCGGAGCTAAATCAGCTCTTGATTATGTGGGAAAAAAATCAGATTTAACATTGGGGTTAAACTGTTCCAATGATTATGAAATTGCATTTCAAGAATTTGAAGAAACCAAAGAACAATTTAATAAATTAGATGGGCGACAGTACAAACATTATGTTTTATCTTTTGAAAAAGATTTTAATGATTCAGAACTTGCTTTGGAAATGTCAAAAACATTTTGTGAAAAAGCTTTTGAAGAACACGAAGTTTTTTTGGCAGTTCATGATGATAAAGAGAATCTTCATTGTCATATGGTTGTTAATTCTGTAAGTTTTGTTAATGGAAAAAAACACACTCAAAGTATGAAAGATTTAGATAAATATAAAGAGTTTATAAATGAAATTGGCTTAGAACATGGAATTGAAATTACCAGGAAAATTGGTAAAGAAATTGGAGAGGTAACTACCGATACAAAAGAAAAAAGAAGAGCTATAGAAAATCACTTTAATGGAGAAAAAAGAAGTGATATTGTAAATACCTATATCATTTTAACTAAAGTTTTAGAAAATGAAAAAATAAAATCTATAGATGAATTTAAGGACAAAATGGATAAAGAGGGAATTATTGTTGATTGGCAACCTCAAAGAAAACACATAACTTTAGAGGTTAAAGAAGAGTTTGCTAGTTCTCAAAAAAGAAAGTTTAGGTTATCCAATTTAAATAAAACTTTTAATGATCCAAGACTAACTAAAGAAAATTTAGAGTTTGGATTTGAATATACAAAACAAGTTGAACAAGAAAAACAAAAAGAAAAAGAGAGACAACAAGAAATACAGAAAAGAAGAGAACGTCAAAGAGAAAGAGATGATTTTGATTTAGGATTCTAAGGAGGATTTAGTGAATATATTTAAAGAGCAAAAAGAAGAGAAGAACAAAACTTTAGCAATTTTAGAAGATATGAAAAAAACTATTGAAGAGTTGAAAAAACTAGAAAAGGCTTTAAATGAAAGGGCTGATAGTTTAAATTCTAATCATAGAAGATTATCTGAAAAAGTAGAAACTTTAAATATAGCAGAAATTGGAGAATGTATTGATTCAAATAAAGAAAAGATAAAAACTCAAATAACAGAAATGGAAACGGCTGTAAAAGGCTTTAAAACACGAATAGAGGCTGAGGCTGATAAAAATATATCAAAGTATGCTAAAAAGGTTAAATGGCTTTTATATGCCCCTATAATCGGTTTTATAATGGCTTTAAGTTTAATCACTTATTTTTATTTTACAAATGTCAAATATATTGAAAATAAAACTAAAGAACTGGTAAAACAAAATGAAGAAATAAAAAAGCAAAATGGATTGTTAGCTGATAGAATCAATAATGTTTACTGGATATTAGCAGAAGACCAAAAGTTTTGGTATGATAAAGAATCTAAAGAATTTTTTATTCAAGATAATAAATGGTTAAAAGATTATAAACAAAATTTATTGAAAAATAAAAAAACTAGTCCTAAGAACTAGTTTTTTTTACTTCATTAAATTGTCGGGGGACAATTCATTAATATTATTCTAAAAAGATTGTTAATATCTTTTTTTATAAAAAAATAAATCATAAATAATTAATTATTTATGATTTATTTAAAACCGAAAGAACTCATGCGATAAATTTATCCAACTTTCTTTTCAGTTTTAAGACTAGGCGAGTGAGACACCTAGCCAGTGATTACCTAGTACCCTTTTTTATTCAGCAGAAAAAAA